>JBAYDV010000052.1:0-14219 GCA_041668045.1 Bacteroidales bacterium
CAAGAAAGACTATTTCAGGATTATGAATAACAGCTATAGAAAAAGCCAATTTCTGTTTCCATCCTAAAGGAAGACTAGAGACGAAAGCGTTTCTTTGACCACTCATTCCAAGACGCTCTAATATATCTTTGCTTCGTTTTATTATCTCATTAGACGATAAACCATATACAGAAGCATAAAACCTGATATTTTCAAACACCGTCAAATCTTCATATAAAGAAAACTTTTGACTCATATAGCCGATATTCCTTTTAATATTCTCCTGTTGGAGATTAATGTCGAATCCAGCCACAGTCCCCTTTCCAGAAGTACATAAAGACAGACCACATAACATACGCATAGCAGTAGTCTTTCCTGCGCCATTAGCTCCTAAAAAACCGAATATTTCACCTTTTTTAACATCTAAAGATATAGCATCTACGGCCGTGAAATCTCCAAATTTTTTAGTAAGATCTTTAATATGTACAGTCGTCTCTGGATTATTATTAATCATTATTTTAAACTTTATTATTCGACATAAACTCTATAAAACAATCCTCTATACTAGCCTTAATAGGCTTTATCTTCGTAGCAGAAATACCATTTTCTTCTAAAAAAGAATTAATATCAGATTCTGAAATATCCTTCTTCGAACTTATAAAATGTACACTTTTACCGAAAGCATTACTACTATGAGTATTATCCCAATCATCAAATAACTTTATTATATCAAAGATTTTCTTAGATTTCACTTCATATATAGTATATGGAAATGAATTAATGATTTGTTGAGGTGTATCAATAGTCATTATTTTACCTCTCTGAATAAGAGCCACTCTATCACACAGAATAGCTTCATCCATATAAGGTGTAGAAACGAAAATTGTAATATTTTTAGTCTTAAGACTTTTCAACATCTGCCAAAATTCTCTTCGAGAGACTGGATCTACACCAGTGGTAGGTTCATCTAAAAATAATACTTGAGGCTGATGAACGAGAGCACAGCATAGAGCCAATTTTTGTTTCATGCCTCCAGAAAGTTTTCCTGCTGGCCTATTCTTGAATGGTTCTATTTGTAACCAGATATCTTTTATTAATTCAAAACCTTCCTCGATACTAGTACTAAAAATATCTGCGAAAAATTTAAGATTTTCATATACAGTTAGATCACTATATAAAGAGAATGTACCAGGCATATACCCAACTATATTCCTTATCTTTTTCCTATCTTTAAATGTATCAAGACCGCAAACTTCTGAATTCCCTTCATCAGTTTGACTTAGAGTAACAAGTGATTTGAAAAGGGTAGTTTTACCTGCTCCATCAGGTCCTATTAATCCAAATAACTCGCCCTCTTTTATGTGTAAATTAATATTCTCAAGAGCTTTGACTCTTCCAAAACTTTTACTAACATTATTTATCTTAATAAAATCCATTTTACTTTTCTGAGAATTTAACCCTGGCTGGCATACCTATCTTTAAACTACCATCATTAGGAACTAATATTTTTATCGCATATACTAGATTAGTTCTTTGTTCTTTTGTTTGGATTACCTTAGGTGTGAACTCTGCTTTATCAGAAATCCAAGTGATTCTACCTTTATATTTATTTTCTGAATCTTTCGATGCATCTACTAAGATATTAGCATATCCACCTATTTTTATCTTATTCAATTGAGTCTCACTAACATATGCTCTACATAAAAGACTATCCAAATTCGCCATTTTAAATAATGGTTTGCCAGCACTGGTAACTTCACCAGCATAAGCATATTTAGTAAGTACGACGCCATTAATGGGAGAGATTATAATAGATTTAGATATCTTATAATCTAATAATTTTATTTGTGCTTCAAGAGCTGTAGCTTCTGCTATTAATCCTTTTTGCTGGGTATTCAAAGATGAAGAAGTAGCTACTATCTGCTTTTTGATTACTTTAACTTCTGAATTTACATCATCTAATTGTTTACTAGTAGCAGCATCAGACTTAAATAAATCTTTTATACGATTCTGCTCTAATTCTGCTTTAGCTAATTTTTCTTTTAAGACATTTATCTGATCTACTATATTTGGTAGTTTAGCATAAATAGCTTTTACACTCTGCCTAACTTGAATCTTTTGAAGATGAAGTGGTATAGTATCTATGAGTCCGAGCTCCTGCCCTTTGAATAACTTGTTACCTTCTTCTATATTCATAGCTTCGATTTCACCATTGCCCTGTGATGAGACGATGATTTCGATAGCTTCTAAGTTTCCATAAGCATCGTAATTTTTATCTGGGGAGCTGCAAGATGATAAACTGCCTGTGAAAACTATTATACAGCATAGTATTAAACTTTTAACTCTTATTTTGTTCATAATGATTATTTTATTAGAATGTAGTGAGGTATGTTTTTAGCATATCACTAATTATTTTTTTTCTATCTCTCATTTCTTTTACGAATATTTTATCATCTATATTCATAACTTTTTTGACTAATGGTTTACTTATGAAAGGGAAAACACATAATGATACTATATTAAGAATTATAATTTCTGGATTATCTATTTTACGAATAATACCTTTTTCAATGTCGCGATTAAGTGAATTTATGAATACTTTTATGAAATTATTAGTATGCTGCAGTGTCGCTATTCTAGAGTTTAAAAGTTCGGAATGCTTAATAATCTCTTGAAATATAAAGCTGGTTAATTCTGGATTTTTAATTAATGCTTCAGTATAAGTATTAACTGCGTGTTCGATATTTTCACATGCTGAATTTTCTGCAGAAATCTCAAACTTCATTCCGTTTAATATTTGTAAAACTATATTGTCGAAAATTAAATCAAATAAATCCTCTTTACTTGAAAAATAATAATTAACCAGAGCTAAGTTCACATCTGCTTTTTTGGCTATATCTCTAACCGAAGTACTTTGATATCCATTTTCGATAAATAATGCTCTAGCTGAATTTAAAATAGCTTCTTTTTTATCTCTTTTATCCATACTATTAATTTATACAATTGTAATTATTAAACATTTGTTTTAAACATACGTTTAATAATTTATAATGACAAAAATAACTGAATAAATTAACTTTACAAATAAATCAGTAAAAATTACAAATTATATAGCGCTAAATACCTTATTTTAAAATAGATAGTTAAGATTTACATAGAAGCTACCACCATCAGCATCTTGCTTGTCGAGTGGAACACCATATTCAAGTGCGACTATGAAATTCTCATTCATAATAAAACGAAAACCAGCACCAGTGGTGATATGCATTGAATCATTCTTTTTTCCTTGGGCAATGTATGCATTGTATGCAGCCATATCAGCTACATAAGATTCCGACCCTGTGGAAATATCAGAATCCATACTCAAATCTTTAAAAGACATACCTCCATCCATAAAAGCACTTAACCCTAAAGAGATATTTTGGTTCATTAAAGGAAAGGAGCGGAAACGCTGTCTTAGCTCTATATTAAATGAACCAACATCCAGTCCTACCAATCTATCAAGTAACATACCTCGTATAGTTCTATAGCCACCGAAA
Source organism: Bacteroidales bacterium (assembly GCA_041668045.1). Taxonomy (GTDB): domain Bacteria; phylum Bacteroidota; class Bacteroidia; order Bacteroidales; family UBA932; genus JBAYDV01. The sequence continues at coordinate 3,519 of JBAYDV010000052.1, forward strand.
GCATTTTTATCAGAACCTTTTCCCATAACAGAAGTATAATAAAGTTCATAAAAAGGAGCAGAGTTCCCAAAGGTTCCCAGATAATTTAATCTATAAGCGAAAACCAATGACTTATCCATAATAGGTAAATAATTACAAAACATTAAATTATATCTGTAATAAGGATCAGAAGTACCTAAAAATTTAGGAGCAGCTATTAATTGAGCTTCAGCCCAGATACCTTTTGAAGGAGCATTTTCTACATTTCTCGTATCATACATAAGACCTAAACGAATAGCACTACTGGCTCCACCATCAGCCTGGTCATCAGAAATGATTCCCCATTTCTTATATTGTTCGAAAAGAGTTAAACGAGAATCAGGGAAAATCTCATCTGCACTTTTACCATCATTAATTTTATCTCTATCTAGATCATCAAGTTTAACATAATTAAAATGATATCCGGCTTCCCAATAAAAGTTGGTTTCTCCAATCTGTCCTATTAAATCTGCTTTAAAAGTAGGGTCTATCTTATCCATTCTATAATATGCGGATAATTCTGAAGCATCAAAATAAGCACGATATCCATTAAACCCATAAAAATTCATCGCTGTAGATCTTAAAGCAGAAGCAGCGACAGATAGTCTCATTCCGGGAATAAGAAATTTAGAGTCATAATAAACAGAAAAATAAGTAGAGCCTTTGGTATATCTGGATATTTCGAAATACCACTGTGATAAAGGGTTAGGATAGGTCTCTCCATCTCCGAAATTATATAAATTTAATATTGCCCCGTATTGAAATCCCAAGTCTGCATCAAATGCTATGACTGGAAGAGGTCCGAAATTTACGCCTGTTTTAGTAATGGTCTTATTCTCCTCTCTAGTCTGAGCCGAGATAGCATTCTCTGAGCTGCAAATAAAGAAAATATTAAGTCCAAATAATAGACTAATTATGAAGAATATTTTTTTCATGATTAAATACTTTTAATAAATAATTTGCGAACTGCAGAAATCTTTTTTCTCAGTTTAATTCTATTTAATAATTTGATATCAGAACGAATAATTCTCAGCAAATGGAGACTGTCTTCTGTCACGATATTCATAGGAATAATTAATATCAATGCGAGAAGTGCCCACTCCCATCTAAATAATACAAATAAAATGATAGCATATATCGTTAGTAATATAGGCTTTAAAAATAAAGTTACGAAAAATTGTAACGAATTATAAAAAGTTTTATCCGAGAATCTCTTAAATAATAATCTAGATACTATGTTAATAGGAGCATCCAGAATATGCATAGCTAATATATAGGGCGAACCTAGAATAGCGATATTAATATTTAGAGTACGAGACCAGAAAGGGTGCTTAACTATAATAGAATTACTACTAATCTTAGCCTTTACTCTTATATCATAAATTTCTTGACATAAATCCAGAATCTTTCTAGCGAGTTCAGGATTCTCCTCCTTCATCTTAAGGATTTGAGCTACTGTTAATTTATTAGCCTCTCTTCTCGTAACAAGAATACTTCTATTTATGTCTTTTACAGGAATAATTTCAGCGAAAGATACATCGTCATATTTTTCTTCTTTCAAAGATTCTATTTGATAATTCAACATAATACTAGTTAGCTGATAGATAGAATAATAGTCTTCGTCATCAGGAATGTATAGAATGTTTTCTTTCATACGATTACTTAATTCTGACTTCATCATATTCATGATTTCAGGAATAGTATCTTCTGAATGTTCCTCTAAAAAGTTTTTAACATTTATAGGACGACCTATCTGAACCAGTACAGTAGAACGGAAACGATAAAAATTACCATATTCAATCCCTAGTGGAACTATATAAATCGGCACTTTATCTGATATATTTTTTTGAGCTTTTATGGCAATGCGAAAGATTCCTTTGGTTAGTGGGAGTAGAGAGTGCATACCCCTATGTGTGCCTTCTGGCAGAATACAAAATGCGACTCCATCTTTCAGTACATCGACAGCTTTCTGAAACGTCTCATCATTTTTCTTGACTTCATTAATACCATCTCTAATTCGCTTTATTGGCATTATTTTAATAAAAGCCAAAAGCTTAGCGATTTTAGGATTCTTGAAAATATCAGCACGAGATACGAAAACAGTCGGTTCTTCTCTTAATGCTAAAACTACTAAAGCGTCCATTAATGCATTAGCATGATTTGGGGCGAAGATTATAGATCCGTCTTCAGGTATATTTTCTTTTCCTACATATTCTATACGTCTATAAGACATCTTTAACTGGTAATCGACGTAATGTTTTAATAAAGAATATAAAAATTCAGGATCTTGTATTTTTCTTTTTTTAGCCATAGCTCAAAGATAAAAAATTATAAAGACTTTTTCCTAAATATTGAAGAGATGCTGAGTCCAGCTATGATATGCCATATTCCCCACCAAGCTGTTATAAATAACATTCCGCCCATTCCTTGTTGAGGAAAGATAGCCGGATTAAATAAAAGAACTAGTCCTAAACCAGAGTTCTGAATGCCGACTTCTAATGTTAATGAACGTCTATCTATTTTTGGTAGTCTAAATATACTTGCTCCAGTGTAACCAAGAGTCAAGGCAAATAAATTATGAATAACGACGATAATAAAAATGAATTGGATATAATGTAAAAACAAATGAACATTTTGACCAAAAGCTGCTATTACCATAAATATAAAGAAAACTAAAGATAACCACTGAAAAGGCTTTTTAATTTTCTCAGTTAGACGCGGAAAATAATTTGAAAATAATATTCCAAGAACAATAGGGATACCTAGTAATAATAATACCTGCTTAAACATAGGCATAAAACTTATGGTAAGTACAGGAAGTGCACTTGCTTTTAGATTTAAATAATCATAATAAAGCTTTCCATAAAGTGCGAAATTAAAAGGAGTCATTAAAGTCGCGAAAACAGTAGTGACAGCAGTCATACTAACAGATAATTCAACATTGGCCTTGGCGTAGGATGACATGAAATTAGAGATATTTCCTCCAGGGCATGCGGCTACTAAAATCATTCCTAATGCGACAGTAGGAGTTATCCATCTAGAAAGCACTAAAGTTAGAATGAAAGTAATAAAAGGTAATCCAAACCATTGTAGTAGCAGTCCTACGATTATAGATTTTGGTTTTGTAAAGATAGTTTTAAATGTATGAAACTTAATGCCTAAGGCTACTCCAAACATAATTATAGCTAGCACGATATTAATAGTATTAATACCAGCAGCATTAAAATTCAAACTTATACTATCTAAGGTTTTTAGTTGTTCGTACATAAAATAATAAGGCGTAGGACGTTAGTGACCTACGCCTAAATTTAATCGATTAGTTCACGATTATATAATAATTAATCTTGAATAGCTTTGATACCAGGAAGAGTTTTACCTTCTAAGTATTCAAGCATAGCACCACCACCAGTGGATACATAACTAACTTTATCAGCAAATCCCATTTGAGTAACAGCAGCTACAGAATCACCACCACCAACTAAAGTAAAGGCACCTCTTTCAGTAGCTTTAGCTAATAATTTAGCAGTCTCGTTAGTAGAAACAGCGAATTTAGGCATTTCGAATACACCTAGAGGACCATTCCAAAGGATAGTGTTACTTTTCTCTATTACATTTTTAATGAATTCTATGCCAGATGGAGCAGCGTCCATACCTTCCCATCCGTCTGGAATTTCGTCATTAGGAACGATTTGAGTATTTGCATCATTTGAGAAAGCATCAGCGATAAGAACTTCTCTTTTTAAATGAAGATCTACATTCTTTTCTTTTGCTTTTTTGATGATTCTTAAAGCAGTATCGATCTGATCATCTTCACAGATACTAGTTCCTATTTTTCCACCAAGCGCTTTGATGAAAGTAAATACCATACCACCACCAATGATAAGATTATCTACACGGTCTAAAAGATTCTCTATAATACCGATTTTAGATGAAACTTTAGCACCACCGATAATAGCTGTTAATGGGTGTTGAGGATTGTTTAAAACTGTGTCTATAGCTTTAATCTCGTTTTCCATGATATATCCAAACATTTTGTCATTTGGGAAATAAGAAGCTATAAGTGCAGTAGAAGCGTGAGATCTGTGAGCAGTACCGAATGCATCATTAATATAACAGTCTGCGTAAGAAGCAAGAGTTTTAACAAATTGTTTTTGAGACTCTTTAACAGCTTTTTTAGCAGCATCTTTAGTAGCCTGGTCAGCATCTTTAGCTAAACCAAAAGGTTTGCCTTGTTCTTCTGCATAAAAACGTAAGTTTTCAAGAAGAAGTACTTCACCATCTTTAAGCTCATCAGCTTGAGCTTTAGCTTTCATGCAATCATCAGCGAATTTGACATCTGTTCCAAGTAGTTCAGATAAGTGTCCTATAATATGTTTTAAAGAAAATTTATCCTCAGGACCTTTTGGACGTCCTAGATGAGACATGATAATAAGTGAACCTCCTTTCTCTAATACTTTTTTTAGCGTAGGGATGGCAGCTCTCATTCTAGTGTCATCAGTAATTTCAAATTTTTCGTTAAGTGGAACATTGAAGTCCACACGAACGATAGCTTTTTTACCAGTAAAGTCGTAATTGCTAATTGTTTGCATTATCTTAAATTTATTTTAATAGTATATATTATATATTCTCTCGCAAAAGTAATAAAAAATATTTTTTTATCTATCTTTGTGGTTGAAAATAGATAATATGTTATTAGAATCACCATCAGAGAACTGGAAGGATTATGAATTAATCGATTCTGGAAATTTCGAGAAACTTGAACGTTTCGGACGTTTTATATTACAAAGACCTGAGCCCAAAGCTTTATGGCCTAAAGCTTTGTCTGACCAGGAATGGATAAAAAGAAGAAATACTTTATTTACCCAAGGTGCAGGATTTAATCGTCAGGGCAAGGAAGATAGTGGAAATTGGAAAAGTGACCGTTCCATGCAAGATCGTTGGGTAATAGGTTATAATGGATTAAAATTACGTTTAGGACTTACATCATTTAAACATGTAGGAGTATTTCCAGAGCAAGCTCCCAATTGGGATTTCATATATACACAAGTCGAAAGAATAAAGAAAATTAACGACAAGACAGCTTTATCTACCGGGAAACCAAGTCAGGCTCCGAAAGTTCTTAATTTATTCGCTTATACAGGAGCGGCATCATTGGCTGCTAAAAAAGCAGGAGCAGATGTAACTCATCTTGATTCTGTAAAACAAGTAGTTACTTGGGCTAAAGAGAATATGGAGAGGAGTGGACTAGATAATATAAGGTGGATCGTTGAAGATGCACTTAAGTTCGTTAAAAGAGAGGCTAAAAGAGGACATAAATATCAAGGAATTATTCTTGACCCTCCAGCATATGGAAGAGGACCAGATGGAGAGCGTTGGAAATTAGACGAAAGTCTATATGAATTATTAGAGGCTTGTTCTAAAATTTTAGCACCGAAGGATAGTTTTATGGTTCTGAATCTTTATTCGAATGGATATTCAGCCATGTTAGCAGATACTCTTACTAAGGTGGCTATGGGTGATAAAGGTGAGAGAATTTCAGGAGAACTTATATTAAAAGATAATTTCGGAAGGTCATTACCATTAAGTGTTTTTACTAGATTAATATTATAAAAAATGAGTGCATTATTAGCTATAAATTGGGATGTAGATCCAGTAATTTTTCATTTAGGAAGATTATCAGTAAAATATTATTCCCTATTATTCGTATCTGGATTTATCTTGGGATATTATTTGTTTACGTGGTTTTATAAAAGAGAAGGATTACCTGCTAAACTTTTAGATCCACTTTTATATGCTATGTTATTATGTACATTGGTTGGTGCCCGTTTAGGTCATGTCCTTTTTTATGATCCGGCATATTACTTTGCTCACCCGATAGAGATTTTACAAACGTGGAAAGGAGGCCTTGCCTCTCATGGAGGTGCTATTGGCGTGATGCTTGGAATATGGTGGTATGTTAACAGATATGGTAAAAAATATGGATTCGATTTTTTCTGGGTCATAGATAGATTAGCTATAGCAGTAGGTTTTGAAGGCTGTTTGATTCGTCTTGGTAATCTATTTAATTCTGAGATTTATGGAGATCCTACTGATTTACCATGGGGATTTGTATTTAAATTAAGAGGAGAGACTGTTCCAAAACATCCTACACAGATTTATGAAGCTCTGGCATATCTTGCCTTAGGAATCATTTTGCTTTGGGTTTATAGAAAATATTTACCAAAATTAAAACGAGGTGTTATTTTCTCTGTCTTTATAATTGGTTGTTTTACAGCGAGATTCTTGATAGAATTTATAAAACAAGTACAAGAACCTTTTGAGAAAGGAATGTCTTTAAATATGGGACAATTATTAAGTATCCCTTTCATTTTAGCTGGTATAATTATTTTAATTTGGGTACATAAACATGGACGTTCAGCTATGTTGACTCCTACCAAATTAAATACAGCACGTGAAGCTGCTAAGAAATTGGTATAGATGAGTGATTATAGTGAATATGATTTAATATGTGTGCTTGGACCTACTGCCTCTGGTAAGACTAAGTTCGCTGTTCACCTTGCCTCAGAACTCAATACTGAAATAATATCTGCAGATTCAAGGCAAGTATATAGAGGAATGGATATAGGTACGGGTAAAGACATTTCTGAATACACTATTCCTGATGGAAATGGTGGTTTTAAGCAAATACCTTATCATTTAATAGATATAATAGATGCAGGAGAAAAATATGATATATATCATTATCGCAAAGATTTTTTAGAGATATATACTAAGCTTCGTAATCTAGGGCAATGCCCGATTCTCTGTGGTGGTTCTGGTCTTTATATAGAAGCGGCTATAAGAGATTACGATTTGCAAGCTGTACCACCGGATCCTCAGCTTCGAGCTAAGCTCGAAGAGGAACCTACAGATCGTCTTATTGCCAAATTAGCTTCATTGAAACCCTTGCATAATGGCACTGATTATGATACACGTAAACGTTTAATCCGTGCTCTCGAGATTGCCATATATCAGTCAGAGCATCCTCAAGATCCTTCTCAAGAGTTAACTAGTGCTGGGGAGAAAATAATTCATCCCAGGAATGTTAAATATATAGGTATAAATGTCAGCCGTGAGGAGCGTATTGCCAGGATAGATGCAAGACTTGATGCTAGATTAAAAGAAGGACTTGTAGAGGAAGTGGAGGGATTAATAAAGAGTGGTATTCCTCCAGAAAATTTAATTTATTATGGGCTTGAATATAAATTTGTAACTAAGTATATTTTAGGAGAATTAAGTTTCGAGCAAATGAGGGAAAAATTAGCTATCGCTATTCATCAATTTTCAAAACGTCAAATGACTTGGTTTAGAGGAATGAGCAGGCGTGGAATAGAGATAGAATGGGTTGATCCTTTTAAAAAATAAACAGTATCTTTGGGCGATGAAAAAAAGTAAAGGAAATAGTAACGTTTATATTAAAAACAAGAGAGCGTCGTATGAATATGAATTCTTAGATAAATATACGGCTGGTATTGTTTTGACGGGTACAGAGATTAAGTCTATCCGTGCTGGGAAAGCTTCTTTATCTGATAGTTATTGTTATTTTATAAATAATGAACTATTCGTTAGAAATATGCATATATCTGATTATTGGTGGGCTAGCTCATTTAGTAGTCATGAACCAAAAAGAGATAGGAAACTTTTGCTTAATAGAAGAGAATTAAGAAAATTACAACGAGCGACTAAAGAAAAAGGACTTACTATTACTACTATTAGTCTTTTTATAAATGAAAAGGGGTATGCGAAATTAAATATCGCATTAGCTAAGGGTAAGAAGGAGTATGATAAGAGAAATTCTATTAAAGAGAAAGATGTTAAGCGCGATATGGATCGCTCAGGGTATTAATGATTATAGATGATGGCCAAGATATGAATTTTGAATCAATAGATGATTATGATTCTATGAGTGAATATGAGCTCGGTATCTCTAATATCAAGTTTGATTCTACGATGTGGATGTTTTATCCGGAAACGACACCTAGACGAAATTCAGCATTTGAATGGTTTAAAGCTAAGGCTTATGAACATCATATTTTACTTCATATATTTTTCTTTCAGGAATCTTATGAGGATTTTATAGAGAAATTATCTAATAATGAAGATTTTTATGATGAGGAATTTCCAGAAGAATTGCCGGATTATGTGTTAATTCGTGGTTATAATAAAAAGTTATCTTTATTCTTCGAAGAAAGGGGTGTTAAAGTTTTTAATAAGTCTAAAGCTATGTTTTTATCTCGTGATAAATATGAAACTCAGCTTGTTTTAGAAAAAAATCATATTCAATTGCCACGTCTTTATAGAACAGAGCTGACTGTTTCTTATAAAAATATTTCTGACTATTTCGAGAGTGATGTATTTATAGCGAAGGCAAGATGTGGGTCGAAAGGGGAAGAAGTTTATTTGATAAAATCTGAAAAAGATTTCCAGAATCTTTATCTAAATAAGAAAAATGAAATGGGAATGACGGGTTTGATTTTCCCTGATCATTTTATATTTCAGCAGTATATAGAATCAAGTGAAGGTCGTGATATACGAGTTTGGGTCATAGGGGGTAAAGCTATTGCCGCAGTTGAAAGGTATAATGATAAGTCATTTAAGTCTAATCTAGCGCAAGGTGGTAAAGCCAGGAAGTTCGATTTATCTACTACTAAAGGTCGAGAGGTGGCTTCTATGGCGGAGAAAGCAAGCATTGCCCTGAATTTAGATTTCGCAGGTGTAGATTTACTTTTTAATGATGGTGGTTTTCTGCTGTGTGAGGTTAATGGGAATGCTGGGTTTCGTGCTGCTTATATGACAGGAGCGGGTGATATCCCAAATGCCTTGATGGATTTTGTTGAGAATTTTCATTATCTTGCAGACTAATTTACTTCTTATTTACAATAATAATTTAAATTATATCTTTATATGAAAAAAATAATTACGATAGCTGCAGGTCTCTGTCTGAGCTCATTTCTATTCGCCCAAGGTGGTATAACCGAGGAAATGATGTCGAAAATTAAACAAGGTTATTCAGGAACTATGGAAGAAAAAGCTCTTATGAATGCTATTTCTCATAGTGATATTAATACCTTGGCTTTGAATCTTGAGAATGAAGGGAAAATGGATACTCATTTTTCTAATAAGGTGAATACTAAGGGGATAACTGATCAGGAGTCTAGTGGCCGTTGTTGGCTGTTTTCTGGATTAAATGTTTTGAGAGCTAAAACTATAGCTGAGCATAATCTTGGAGATTTTCATTTTTCTCATAATTATATTTCTTTTTATGATCAACTTGAAAAATCAAATCTTTTTCTTCAAGGTATAATTGATACTCGTACTAAGGATATCAGAGATAGAAAAGTGGCTTGGCTTTTTCGTCATGCTATAGGTGATGGAGGACAGTTTACAGGTGTCCAGGATTTAGTTGAAAAATATGGTTTAGTTCCTTCTAATGTTATGCCTGAGACTAATTCTAGTAATAATACTAAGGCTTTTGCTTCTCTTATGACTAAAAAGCTTCAAGAGTATGGTCTGGAGTTGAGAAGGTTAGCTGGTAGTAAGGATGGATTTGAGGCTGCTCCTGTTTTAAAGCGTGCTAAACTTTCTGAGATGGAAGAAAAGTTAGAGGCTCGTAAGACTGAGATGTTGACTTTTCTTTATCGTTTTTTAGTTTTAAATTTCGGAGTTCCTCCTACAGAGTTTACATGGACTTGTTATAATGCTGATGGAGAAGCAGTAAGTACCAAAGAATATACTCCTAAGTCTTTTTATGATGAGTTTGTTGGTAAAAAATTGGTAGATAATTATGTTTTATTGATGAATGATCCTACTCGTGAGTTCTATAAAACTTATGAGATTGATATGGATAGACATTCTTATGATGGGGAAAATTGGATATATATTAATCTTCCTATTCAAGAGATAAAAGATATGGCTATAGCTTCTATTAAAGATTCTACTATGATGTATTTTTCTTGTGATGTTGGTAAGTTTCTAAATCGTAAGAAAGGTTTTCTTGATGTCAATTATTATGATTATGATGATTTGATGGGAGAGAAGTTTTCTATGAATAAGAAAGAAAGGATTATTACTGGTGCAAGTGGTTCTTCTCATGCTATGACATTGATGGCGGTTGATTTGGATGAGAATGGTGTAGCTAAAAAGTGGGAAGTGGAGAATTCTTGGGGCGATTATGGTTTTAATGGACATTTAATAATGACGGATGAGTGGTTTAATGAATATATGTTCCGTTTAGTAGTGGAAAAGAAGTATGTTCCATCTAAGGTATTAAAACTTCTTGATGAGAAACCTACTATGCTTCCACCATGGGATCCAATGTTTAAATCTGAATTATAGTATTTACTAATTTATTATATATAGTTTATACTTATAGGGAGATCAAGAGAAAAGTCTCTGCCCACGCGGAGTCTCTGTCCACGCGGAGTCTCTGCCCTCGCGGGTGTGAGATATTGGTCTTGAGAATAACAATCACAAGATTTTGACACTTGTTATAATTTCGTTTTTGTAAGGTGCTGTAAATGTGGCACTTGCAAATTCAAAAATATAATAAGTGTTATTTTTTTGTGAAAAAGCAGATTGAAGTCTCTGCCCTCGCGGATGTTTCGAACAGTCAGCTATGATGGTGTTTCATTTTCATTTGAACTA
>JBAYDV010000053.1:0-14088 GCA_041668045.1 Bacteroidales bacterium
ATACTATAATCTACAGGAGTTTTAGTATTACCATCTTCAAGTACATTAACTAAGACGTCACCAAAAACTTCTGAACAATCATCAAATAGAGGTATGGCTACTTTTTCAGTATTATTGTCAATGATGTTATTTTTCATCCTTAGTAAAGTAATATTTTGATTAGAAACGCTAGCAGATTTGATATTACTAACTAAAATATCACTTGGTAACTGTATAGCAAAACCATCTTTATAAGTTCCTCCATATGCTCTAAGAGTTACATCCAAGTCGAATTTACTTACTTTATTATCACTATTTGTATATGTAGTTAATTTATTAAAATCAATCACGATGTCATTCATATCATAATCACCATATGCTGGAAATGTATCCTCAGAAATGAAAGTAAATAAATTATAATAATCAGTAACTATAGGAAACTCAGGATTAGTTACATCATCATCATCATCATCATCGCCATTTAAATCTGGAATAAAATCAGATGTAGGAAGTGAAATTTCATCAAATTTACTAAATTTAATGACCTTTTTCTGAATTGTATAATTGGTTATTTTATTATATGAATCATTATAATAATTCGCTATACTGTCTGTAGCTATATTAATTTTACCATATAAATTTAAATGGATTCCATAGCCTAATACAAGAGTCTTAGCTACTATGTAAGACCATGCATTATTCTTATCGCTAACATATTTATAATAATGAAGGTTACCAGAATTCGTTAATTCATTTTCAATGTAAATAACAGATTTAAAACCTAAAGATACATTTGTACTTTCTAATTTCCAATCTTTAGCTCGAATATAAGCATAGTCATTATTAAATACCTCATTTCCATGAGTCTCAAGTAAATTATTAACGATTATTGAGCCATCATTATTTATATCTGTTTGATTAGCTGTTAAATTATAAATATTGATGTGTCCTTCATTATTAAGATTTGTGTTAGTATTCATCGTCAATTTTCCACTTTGATCAGGATTTTCAGACGTAAGAATTCCTCCATTCTCTATGGCTAAAAAAGATTCCGAGCTAGAGCCTATAGTAAGAGTTTTATCATCATTAATTAATATGTTACCATTAGCAAAAACTTCAATATATCCACCTGTACTAATAGTTAAATTTTTATCAATTATTAATGTACCATCTAATTTTATCTTAGCTACGTCATACTTGATAGCATTTGCATTTATAGTAACACCTTCTGGAATATATATAGGAGTGTTTTTATATGTGTTATAACTCCATCCATTTAAATCATCTTCGCTGTTAATAGTTTGAGCACCATCAATTGAGAAAGTATGACTATTAAGAGTTTTGTCTTGTGCAGACAAACTGTATTTATTTGAAGCAACACTTGCTTCTTCATCAAGATTATTAGTAAAGGTATAAATAATCGTATTATCTTCACTTATATCAAATGGAACTACAGAAGATTTGTTTTGTGGAGTTATTTCTTCTACATATAAAGTATGCAACGCAGATGGAACATCTATAGATGTAGTAAAATTCATATTCTTCTTCACAACACCAGATGAAAGTACAGAAGCATCTTCATCGTAGAGAGGATTTTTATCGTATATAATAATCTTATAATAATAACTTTCAGAAAATTCTTCTGATGTACCTAAATCTATATTTACTGTTTGGAACATATTCCAATCGAAACCATCTGGAATAGATGGAACCAATGCTACTAGACTATTTTCATCAGTTTCATTCACGACTGATGTGTCCTTAACACATGATGTAAAAGATAAAATTATAAAAGGTATAATGTATATGATTTTTCTCATAATATATTTTTTTAATTAACATTAATTTTTCAGTCCAAGCTATAACTAGGTATAGTTAACTTAATTTCACAAATATAAAAATATTTTTTTAAATATTGGATTTTTTATTGTATTTTTTATTATGAAATTATGGACATAGTAGTATTTCTTTATATCTTTCACTTAAAAAGAATATTAATTCTTATATTAGATAATGTTTATGAAGAATATAATGAAATTATATACTGATGGATTTAAAAATATGCCTCGATGGGGGCGTACTGTTTGGATTATTATAGGTATAAAGCTACTGATTTTCTTTGTTGTTATGAAAATCTTATTTTTTCCAAATATTCTTAATAAAATTCCAACTGATAGACAAAAAGCAGATTATGTCCTAGAACATATTTGTGACGAAAATAACTAAACTTATAAAACATGTTTGAATCTTTTAATCTTTCATTAGTAGATTGGTCTAGAGTCCAATTTGCTCTTACAGCGATGTATCATTGGCTTTTCGTGCCGCTCACTTTAGGACTAAGTGTAATTATCGCTATTATTGAAACTAAGTATTATAAAACAGGCGATGAAACCTGGAAAAAGCTTACAAAATTTTGGATGAAAATTTTCGGAGTAAACTTCGCTATCGGTGTAGCTACAGGTTTAATTCTAGAATTCGAATTTGGGACTAACTGGAGTAATTATTCTTGGTTCGTGGGTGATATTTTCGGAGCACCACTTGCCATTGAAGGTATTATGGCTTTTTTTATGGAAACTATATTTATCGCGATAATGTATTTCGGATGGGACAAGGTTAGTCGAAGATTTCATTTATTATCTACATGGTTAGTGGCTCTTGGAGCTAATCTATCTGCCTTGTGGATTCTTGTAGCCAATGCATGGATGCAAAACCCTGTAGGAATGAAGTTTAACCCAGATACTGTCAGAAATGAAATGATTAATTTTTGGGATGTGTTATTCTCACCGACAGCAGTTGGTAAATTTACACATACTGTTTTATCATCTTTTACTCTTAGTGCTATTTTCGTTGTAGGAGTTTGTGCCTGGTATTTAATTAAAAATCGTCATGTGACACAGTCCAAAAGAAGTATGAAGATAGCATCGATTTTTGGTTTGATCTCAATGATTCTTACTATTTATACTGGAGATATATCAGCTAGAGATGTTTCCAAAACGCAGCCTATGAAATTTGCTGCTATGGAGGCTCATTTTCATGGAAGCTCATCAGTTCCACTTAAAGCTGTAGGTATTATTGGAAATGTAAAAGAATCTTTAAAAGATAAAGATAAAGAATTAAACTTTTACGGAATACAATTGCCAGGCGTGCTATCTTACTTAACGAATTACCATTTTGATTCTTATGTGCCAGGTATAAATGATTTATTATATGGGAATAATGAAAGAGGACTTTTATCTGTAAATGAAAAAATAGAGAGAGGATACCTAGCTAAAACAAATTTATTAGAATATAAAAAAGCAGTCTCAAACGGAGATTTAGATAAAATAGAATTACTAAAAGCAGATTTTGAGAATCCTGCCTGGATCAATAAATACTTTAATTATTTTGGATATAGTAGTTATTATTCTGAAAATAAAATTCAACAATCTAAGAATGCGATGAAAGTAGTTCCTCCAGTATCTTTAACTTTCTATACATTCCATATAATGGTATTACTAGGTATGTGGTTTATTCTATTATTCATATTAATTCTTATTTTGTTAAAGAAAAAAGACAATAAACAAAATGAATCTAATACTAAAGAAGATAGCATACAGCTACGAAAATACAGATGGTTTTTATGGGCTGTTTTGTTTACTATTCCACTCAGCTATATAGCTAGTGAATCAGGTTGGATAGTTTGTGAAGTAGGACGTCAACCTTGGATTATACAAGATTTAATGACCACATCACAAGCAGTAACTCATATTGAAACATATCCAGTGATGCTTACCTGCTGCCTTTTCGCATTAATATTCACAGCATTATTAATAGCGGATATTAAAATTATAGTCAAACAAATTAAAATAGGAATGGATGATACTCCTATTGATAACAAAAACAACTTAAAAAATTAGGAGGAAATAGAAATGTTTGGAAGTATGTCATATATAGCTTTACAGCAATACTGGTGGTTTATAGTATCTCTATTAGGAGCCTTATTAGTATTTTTAATGTTTGTACAAGGAGGTCAAACTCTAATTAGAACATTGGCCAAAACTGAAACAGAAAAGTCAATGCTTATTAATAGTATAGGTAGAAAATGGAAATTTACCTTTACCACACTAGTTACATTTGGAGGCGCTGCCTTCGCTTCTTTTCCTTTATTTTACAGTACAAGCTTTGGAGGAGCCTACTGGGTATGGATGATTATCTTATTTTCATTCGTTATACAAGCTGTAAGTTACGAATATCGAACAAAAACAGGTAACTTCTTAGGACAAAAGACATATGAAGTAATGCTTTTTATAAATGGACTCATAGCCACTATATTTATAGGAACAGCAGTAGCTACATTTTTCACAGGCTCTGATTTTACCATCAGCGATATAAATCAATCATACTGGGGAAACTCATTTCATGGTATAGAAGCAGCTTTTAACATTAAAAATCTATGTCTGGGTATAACCATATTTTTTCTCTCAAGAATATTGGCTATTCTTTATTTTATAAATACCATTAACCACGACAAGATATTGGCCCGTACTAAAAAAGCATTAATAATAAATGGAAGCATTTTTCTAGTATTCTTTTTAGTATTCATGGCAATGTTATTGTTTGGACCTGGCTTTAATGTAGATGCATTAGGAAGCGTGTCAATAGAAAAATATAAATATTTTTATAATTTCATGGCAATGCCCTCAATCACCATTTTCTTTTTGCTAGGAGTAGTACTTGTATTATACGGTATCATTTCCAGCATAATAAAACTCGATACTACTAGTATCTGGTATTCAGGCATAGGAACTATACTCGTAGTATTAATGCTATTCTTAGTAGCAGGATACAACAATACACCATTTTACCCATCGCTATCAGATCCTAATAGTTCATTAACTATTTATAATGCATCTTCAAGTAAATTTACTTTAATAGTAATGGCATATGTTTCACTATTAATTCCATTCGTATTAGCTGCAAGTTTTTACACATGGAAAGTAATAAATAAAAAGAAAATTACATCCGAGGAAATAGAAAAAGAAGAAACAACATACTAATGAAAAAAATACTTATTAATTTCGCACATCCAGCGAAATCTAATTCTAGAATCAACAATACTCTTCTCAAGGCCATAGAAGGCCTGGATAATGTAACTATAAATGATTTATACGCTCATTACCCCGATTTCATAATCGATGTGGAAAGAGAACAACATCTATGTGCCATAAATGATATTATAATATTTCAACATCCATTCTATTGGTATTCTAACCCATCAATTATGAATGAATGGATGGAACTAGTGCTTAAACATGGTTGGGCTTATGGATCAGAACAGAATGCATTAAAAGGAAAACATTGGATGCAAGCTATTTCTACAGGCGTTGATAACAAAAGTTACCAAAAAAAAGGATCCGTAGGTTATACAATAAATGAATTTCTTACACCATTTAAAGCGACAGCTAATCTATGTCAGATGATTAATCTTCCACCATTTATGGTCATGGGTGCCAATGATGGATTATCCCATGAGGATATAAATGACTATGCACAAAATTATAGGAGAGTTTTAATAGCTCTAAAAGATGAAACAATAGACTTAAAAAAAATCTTAGGCCTAACATTTATGAATGATATTTTAAGTCTACTAAAAAAATAATATAAATCATGGAAAACTTTCTTTTACAAGCGTTTGTATTTTTAGCTTCAGCATCTTTAATCGTCCCAATCGCGAAACGTCTTGGTTTAGGGTCTACGATGGGATATCTAATAGCTGGTATATTAATAGGACCATACTGTCTCTCTTTTGCGCATGATATCGAGGTGGTGAAAAGTTTTACTGAATTTGGTGTCGTCATGATGCTATTTATAATAGGACTAGAATTAAAACCTTCACTGCTTTGGAAAATGAGAACTTCTATATTAGGAATGGGAGGATTTCAAGTAGCTTTAGCCACTATTTTAATTAGTGGCCTGTCTATAATATTCCTTCCGTGGAGACAAGCATTAGCTGTTGGTTTGATGTTTTCAATATCCTCTACTGCTATAGTTCTTCAGATTTTAAAAGAAAAAGATTTGATGAATACTCATGCTGGTAAATCAATTTTTTCGGTTTTACTCTTCCAAGACTTAGTAGTTATTCCTATTATGGCTTTATTTCCATTTTTAGGTAAATTATCAACTCCTGATTCTCTAGAGGCAGCTGAAGGAGTAGTTTTAAATATGTCTTCTTTCCCTGCTTATGTGCAATGGTTAATTATTATTGGTGTCATCTTAGTGATTTTTTTTGGTGCCAAGTTTTTAAGTATTCCTATCTTTAGAGCTGCAGCATCTACCAAAATGCAAGAGGTTTTCGTGGCAGCTGCACTTGCTTTGATAATAGGAGTCTCTTTTCTGATGTCTCTAGTAGGCCTATCACCAGCTTTAGGGGCATTTTTAGCTGGAGTAGTTCTATCAGACAGTGAATATAGACACGAATTAGAAAGCAATATAGAACCATTTAAAGGCTTATTTATGGGTGTTTTCTTTATGGCAATCGGTGCGAGTTTGAATCTTATCTTCATTAAAGAACATTTGTTGTTAGTATTAGGAGTAACCTTGTTAATGATGCTGATAAAATACCTAGCTGATTTAATCGTAGGCTTTTCTTTCCATATAAAAGGTAAAGACCGTCTATTATTCTCTCTTTCATTAGTACAAGCTGGAGGTTTTGGTTTCGTATTATTACAAATAGCGAAGTCAAGTGGAGTATTCCCAATATCTCTAGTTGATTTATTTAATTCTGCCATAGCTATTTCTATGTTCTTAACCCCGTTTGTATTTATACTTTATGATCAATTAATCACCAGAGCAGGATGTAAAGAAATTTCTACTAATAAAGAACATGTTTCTGATACTATTAAATCTCAAGGACATAAAGTAATATTAGCCGGTTTTGGACGATTAGGAACAGATGTAGGAAGATTTTTAATGGCTGCTGGTGTTAAGCCGACTATACTAGATAATGATGCAGCACGAGTATCTATTCTGCGCAAGTACGGATATGAAGTATATTATGGTGATGTTACTAGGTTCGATTTATTAAAATCTGCAGGAGCGGCAGATGCAGAAGTATTAGTTGTTTCTATTAAAAACTTAGAAAAATCAAGGAAATTAATCGAAATGTCGAAAAAATATTTTCCTAATTTAAAGATAGTGGCCAATGCCTACGATAGCTCTATGACTTATGAGTTAATGGATTTAGAAGTTGACAAAATTCAGAAAGAAACTTATGGCAGTGCACTCGAAATAGGTAGAGATGTACTTGATATGTTGGGAGTAGAAACATATGCCTCATATCGAATGATGCGTTTATTTAGAAAAAAAGAAAATGATATGATGCCAAATCTTAAGAATCAGAATAGAATAGATGAAAATAATTATATATCAGCAGTAAAACAACATGATGCTGTACTTGAAAACCTGCTTGCGAATAGTATGCAAATGAATACTAAAGAAGTTAATAAAGCATGGAGGTCAGATAATTTAGAAAACTAAAAAAATATTTTAATTTTGTGCCTGATATTCTAAAAAGAATATAAAGATTAAATATTATGATTATGAAAAAGACAGATATGCTTTACTTCGCATGTGACTATATGGAGGGGGCTCATGAAAACATTCTTAGAAAATTATTAGAAATTAATTTAGAAAAGAATACAGGTTATGGATTTGATAAATATTCAAAAAGTGCAGCTGATAAGATTAGAAAAGAATGTGGATTAAATAATCAAGCAGAAGTCTATTTTTTAACAGGTGGGACAGAGGCTAATACTACGATTATAGATGCTCTAACTATGAATCATGATGGAGTTTTAACAGCTGATTCAGGACATATAAGTGTTCATGAAAGTGGAGCGGTTGAGGCTTATGGTCACAAAGTTATAACTCTAGAGAGTAATGAAGGAAAAGTGTCTGCTCAAACAGTTAAAGATTTTCTAGTAAAGTTTAATCTTGATGCATCCAAGGAACATATGGTTTACCCAGGCATGCTTTATATTACTTTTCCTACTGAAGTCGGGACTGTATATTCCTTAAAAGAATTAGAAGATTTAAGAAAGGTATGTGATGAATACGACATGCCTTTGTATATGGATGGAGCTAGAATGGGTTATGGCCTATCATCTTATAACTGTGATGTTACTTTAAAAGATATAGCTAGATTATGTGATGCTTTTTATATAGGAGGAACTAAGGTCGGAGCTCTTCTAGGAGAGGCAGCTGTATTTACCAGACCATTAAAAGTAAGAAACTTTTTAACTCACCTGAAATGTCATGGAGGCCTGCTAGCTAAAGGATGGGTTCCCGCTGTGTGTTTCGATGAACTGTTTACAGATGGATTATATTATAAGATATCAAAGCACGCTGTAGATTTAGCTATGCAAATTAAAGAAGCATTAAAGCAAAAAGGTTATAAACTTTATATGAACTCGACTACTAATCAACAATTCGCAGTAGTAAGTAATGATTTTTGTGACGAGTTATCAAAAAAAGTATCTTTTGATATGTGGGCACCTATAGATGATAAACATACTATTATTAGACTGGCCACATCATGGGCTACGACTCAAGAAGATGTGGATAAATTAATCTCTCTACTATAAATATTAAATTTCATCAAGGGATTTTCTATCCCTTGAGTTCATTTTTCTGAATTGACTTGGACTGATGCCTATAACTCTTTTAAACTGTGAAGATAAGTAGGCAGTGCTACTATAATGCATAGTAAAAGCTATTTCATCAAGTGTTAGTTCATTATAAATTAATAATTCTTTGACACGTTCTATTCTAAGGCTTATTAAATATTTTTCAATGGTGCGTCCCTCTGTAGCTGTGAAAAGATTACTTATATATGAATAATCATATTTAAATTTTTCTGACAAAAAATTAGAGAGGTTTGTATTATCTGGAATAGCTTCGTCATTTTGGATTAGACGTATAAGTGTCGTTTTTAT
Source organism: Bacteroidales bacterium (assembly GCA_041668045.1). GTDB lineage: Bacteria > Bacteroidota > Bacteroidia > Bacteroidales > UBA932 > JBAYDV01. The sequence continues at coordinate 8,952 of JBAYDV010000053.1, forward strand.
ATTATTAATTAATATATTACGTTTATCATCTAGCATTTCAAAACCTTCTTTTTGAAGAGCTATACGTAAAGTTTCTCTTTTTTCTTTACCAATTTTTTCTCTCAAGTTTATTTCGCCTAACTTTATATTTTCAACTTTAAGACCTAAATCGTCACATATTTGATCTACTACTTTACTACAGCGAGGACATACCATGCCTTTTATATGAATAGTATCTATAATCATTATTAATGGTTTATTTTTCTTTAAATTCGTATCCTATATCGTTAATTGTATCTCTAACCTTGTCCATATCTATATCTTTACCAGTTACCTTAACAAGTTTTGAGTTCAAATCTACATTAATATCATTTATAAATGGTAATTTACTCAAATTAGATATAACACTTGCTTTACAATGACCACAAACCATGCCGTTAACTTTAAATTCTTTTTCTTCTTTTAAATTTTCCATTGTATTTTCTATTTCAGTATTTGTTTTGTTGTAATTTTTTGATCTTAACCATTGTCTTAGGAAACTATATATTAGTAATCCAGATAATACTATAGCTGACGCTATTCTCCACCAGGCAAATGAATTCATCATGCCAGCAGCAGATGTGCCTGATGAAACTGCACTTGATGCTATATCTTTGAACCAATTTACTGGAAATACATAGTCGATTAAAAGTCCACTAATTAGAGCACCTCCGATTATACTAGAGAGATATGTCACTAAAGTCTTATTGCCCATAACCTTTTTAATCATAGTAATAGTAGCTGCATTAGTAGCAGGCCCTGCCATTAATAATATAAAAGCAGCTCCAGGGCTTAATCCTTTCATAATAAGAACAGCTGCGAGAGGAATAGATCCTGTAGCACATATGTATAATGGTATAGAGACTATTAGAATAAGAAACATTTGTAATATTGGTGGCATATTTACCAATAGAGAGAAGTTATTAGGAATAACTGCTGATATTATAGCGGCTAATATAAGTCCTACACTTAACCATTTAGCTATATCTCCTATGAAATCTATAAATCCATATTTAAAAGCTGCGAGTAATTTTTGGAAAAAAGTTAGATTAGTAGTTACGGTGCATGAATCAAGAGCTTGAGTGTTTTTAATATTAGAGCTAGGTTTTTCTTTTGATATTTTACTCGTTATATATCCTCCGCTTATACCTGTGATTAATGCCACTATCGGACGGATTATAGCCATAGGAAGTCCCATTAGAGAGAATGTAGCTAATATAGAGTCAACTCCTGTTTGTGGTGTTGATATTAAAAATGAAACAGTGCTTCCTTTTGACGCTCCATTTTTATATAAAGCTGTACCTGTCGGTATTACTCCACATGAACATAGAGGTAATGGTATTCCAAATAATGCTGCTCTTATAGATGAGGCTAATGGTTTATCGTTAAAATATTTATTTATTTGTCTACTAGGTATAAAGGCATAGAGCAGGCCAGCGAACATAAAGCCTATTAAAAGATATGGAGCCATATCTAACAAAATCTCAGCAAAATCTTTAAGAAAAACTAATATAATATGCATTTTATATATAATTTAAATGTGTGTATATATACGATTAATATTTCTTGCAAATTTCTTAATATTTATATGAAAATTATTATAAAATTATGATTGAAATATATAATTTTTTGGACTTGATTATTGGCGTCAAATGAGCTGCTAATTAGGATTTATCGATTTTTTCCCGTATATTAGAATGCTAAAAAATTAAATTATGTCAAGAAAAATTCACATCATATCAAATAGATTACCATATAGAATAATTAAAGAAAAGGATAAAATTTCTTTGAAACCTAGTGTCGGAGGACTAACTACAGGTATGTCATCTATATATAAAGATTATGGAGGAAAATGGATTGGCTGGACAGGTCAGGCATGTGATAAGGTAGATGCTGAAGATCAAAAATATACAGATGATCTTTTCGAGAAAGAGATGTGTTATCCAGTGCACCTTTCTAAAAGAGAAATTAGATATTTTTATGATGGGTTTAGCAATAAAACACTTTGGCCATTATTTCATTATTTCGCACAGGTAGCAGACTTTAGTGAGTTAGATTGGCAAATGTATGTTTCTGTTAATCAGAAATTCGCAGATGCTGCTTTAAAAGTCCTGGAGGAGGGAGATATATTATGGATACATGATTATCAATTGATGTTAGTTCCTCAGATGATAAAAGAAAAGTTGCCTAATATAACTATAGGTTTCTTTCTTCATATACCTTTTCCATCTTTCGAGATTTTTCGAATGCTACCATGGCGTAAAGAAATTCTTAACGGCATCTTAGGTGCAGATCTTATAGGATTTCATATTTATGATTATCAACGACATTTCTTTAGTTGTGTTCGTCGATTATTAGGCTATGATACTTCTTTTAACCAGATTTTCGTTGGAGATAGAGTGATTCTTGTAGATACTTTCCCTATGGGAATAGATTTTAATAAGTATGAAACTGCAGCTATTGATTTCTGTAAGTCTGGTAAGCATGATTTTATTAGTAATGAACAGAAAAGGATAAGTAAAAATAGAAATGATGTTAAATTGATTCTTTCAATAGACCGTTTGGATTATACTAAAGGTTTAATTTTACGATTGAAAGCATTTAATAGATTTCTTACGAAATATCCAAGTCAGGTAGGTAAGGTGTCATTAATAATGTTAGTAGTTCCTTCTCGTAAAGCTGTTGATTCATATAAAAAGTTAAAAAGACAAATCGATGAATTAGTAGGAAATATTAATGGTAAATATGGAACTCTGAATTATCGTCCTATTATATATTTCTATAGAAGTTTGCCTTTTGAATCATTAGTCGAACTTTATAGTTCATGTGATGTGGCTTTTATTACACCAAATCGAGATGGAATGAATTTAGTGGCGAAAGAATTCGTTGCTTGTAGAACTAATGATGAGGGTGTTATTATATTAAGTGAGATGACAGGTGCTGCTAAAGAGATGGGAGAGGCGATTACTATTAATCCTTTTAATCAAGAGATGGTGGCTGATAGTATTATGGAAGCGATATCTATGCCCCTTGAGGAACAAAAAATCAGAATGACAGTCTTACGAGAAAGAATTAAAAAATATAATGTCTTTACCTGGGCTACAGATTTCGTCGAAAAATTAAACAAAGTGGAGTCTTTACAAATTAAATATAATTCTAAGAAAGTTACAAATAGGCTTATTACTAAATTTAAGAATCAAATAGAAACGTCTAAGAAAAGAGTATTATTTTTAGATTATGATGGAACTTTAAAATATTTCGCTAAATATCCAAAAGATGCAGTCCCGAATGAGAAAGTATATAATCTACTTTCTCACTTATATCAAGATAAGAAAAATGATATAGTTCTTATTAGTGGTAGGGATAAGGATACTCTTGAAGAATGGTTTGGTGAACTTCCTATAAGTTTAGTCGCAGAACATGGTGTTTGGTATCGTCCTCTAAATAATGAATGGAAAAAGATAGCTATGGTGACTAATGAATGGATGACATTTGTACGTCCTATTATGGAGTCATTCGTGATTAGAACACCTGGTAGTTTTATTGAAACGAAAAATTATTCTCTTGTGTGGCATTATAGAAATGCAGAACTTGAGCAGAGTGAATTACGTGTAAACGAACTAAAAGAGGCATTGTCTTCTTTAATAGCAAACCATAATCTAGAAATGATGGAAGGAAATAAAGTCATAGAGGTAAAAAATGGCGGAGTGAATAAAGGGACTACGGCGATGTTCGTTATGGCTAATAAAAAATATGATTCTATTATGGCTATTGGAGATGATTGGACAGATGAGTATATGTTCCGCATGTTACCAACAGAAGCTATTACTGTCAAACGGGGATCATCATTAACAGCTGCTAAATATAGAGTAGATAATATAGATGATGTATATGATATGCTTATGAAAATCTATTAATTATGTCGTTTTATTAATTTCTTTATATTTTCTTCTCCTTTAGGATTCTCAGATAACATAGTAGCGATTTCTATGATAGCTAAATGGGAATAGGCTTGTGGAAAGTTTCCAAGAAGCTTTTTAGTATTAAAATCAAGATCTTCACTAAAAAGACCTAAATGATTACCATAACTAAGAAGTTTATTAAATCTTTCTTCAGCTGCTTCTTTTTCTCCTATCATATATAGAGCTTCTATCATCCAAAATGAACAAATAGTAAAAGCTGATGATGGTATACCAAAATCATCGTGATTTTTGTATCTAAACATTAACCCTTTATATTCTAATTCCTTCTGTATAGCTTTAACGGTACTTACATATCTTGGGTCATTAGCATCGATGAATCCATATTTAGCTATTAGTAATACTGAGGCATCTAGGTCTTCTGAGTTGTATGATTGAGTAAAGGCTTGTTTCTTTTTACTCCAAGCCTTTTTCTCTATATCGTGGTGGATCTCATCTGCTAACTTTTGCCATTTTTCAATGTATTGGTCTTGTTTAAAAAGTATTGCCATTTTTTTAGCTCTGTCGATAGCAGTCCAGCATAATACTTTACTAAAAGTGAAATGTTTACTTCCATTTCTAATTTCCCAGATACCTCTATCAGGTCTTTTCCAATTATGTTCTACTATTCTAGCGGCGTGCCTGACTATAGTCCATAAATCTTCACTATAACTTAGGGTAGTTTTAAAACGATAAAAATAATAGTAGATAGCATCTAGCATCATTCCATAGATGTCGTTTTGTTTTTGTTTATAAGCAGCATTACCGATTCTGATAGGCTTAGAATTCTTATAGCCACTTAGATGACCTAGCTCACTTTCTTTAAGCCGTTTTTCTCCATTTATGCCATACATTACTTGTAAGGCTTCATCTTTTTCAGGAAGCATGTTTATAAGAAATTTCATATATCTATCTGCTACTGAAAAATGACCTAGAAGAGATAATACATGAATAGACATAGATCCATCTCTTATCCAGCAATAACGATAATCCCAGTTACGTACATCACCGATAGATTCAGGAAGGGATGTCGTAAGTGCAGCTATAATGGCTCCAGATTTTTGATAACTTAACATTTTTAGAATTAAGGCATTTCTGTTAATTAAATCTGAATATTTTGGGTAATTAATAGTTTTATCAGCCCAATTTAACCAATAAAC
>JBAYDV010000054.1:0-14076 GCA_041668045.1 Bacteroidales bacterium
CTTTTAATACCAGGAATACATATTATTCTTTCTGAAGATTCTGATGAAAATAATATAGGCCATGCTTCTTTCTGTCGTATGCTTAGCTTATAATCTGTGAATAAATCACTGACTTTTTTACTTCCTTTAAGACCAAAAGGATGAATTCTATCACCTGCATTCATTGTACGAACGATGATGGGGAAATTAATTTTGTCTCCATCGATGAATAGTGAATTAGAATATTGTTTTAAATCTGATAATTGAAAATTATCAGGCCTCTTAAATACGCTTAGTCTAAACTCTACGCCGTTGAATACACATTGCCCCAAACCTTTAATAATAGACTGTTTAACATGCTCTATATGGGGATAGACTTCCATCTTTCCACGATTGATTAGAAGCTCGTGTGAGTCTGAAAAAAATCTTTTGCCCGTCTGTCTATGCATTGAACCTAAAATCTGCATGACTTGTGTGGAATTAAATCCAAAAGGATTTATTAAAGAAAAAAGCCAGAATGAGGGATGCTTTTCCTCTGATAATTTCTTGATATCTATTATTAGCTCCTGATCAGTCGCTTCATATAAATGCTTTTTATCGCGCAATTCATTCTCAAGAATATCATTTAAGATATCACCCGCAGCATCAAAATATCCCATACTCTTCTCAAGAGTACGCTTAAACGAAGGATTTATCTTCTTAAATTCAGGGAAAATTATATTCCTTAACTTATTACGATAGAATTTAGTCTCAAAATTAGACATGTCGTCGCGATAAGAAATTTTATTCATGGCAATGTGGTCGGATATCTGCTTACGTGTAAATGAGAGAAGAGGACGTATTATCTTTTTCCCTCGTTGCGGCAAAGACCTTTCTTCGCGTATTCCTACCAGACCTTTCATACCTGTCCCCCTTAGGACATTGAGAAAAAATGTTTCAGTTCTATCGTCAAGATTATGGGCAATGCTTAAATCGTCGATATTATTATCATCCATGATTTTCTCGAACCAGCTATAACGTAATTCCCGCGCTGCCATTTCGATAGATACATGATGTTCTGAAGCATAATGATTCGTATCAAAATGTGCTATGAAAAGCTTTTTACCATGATTTTCAGCCCACTGAGTAACTAAAGCTTCATCCTTATCACATTCTAACGGGCGTAAATGAAAATTCACATGAGCAATAGCAAAATCAAGCTCATATCTACTATGAAAAAAAAGTTCGGCCATGCACATAGAATCTGTTCCTCCACTTACTCCTAATAGAAATTTCCTTTTTTCTGGAGAAAATGGCTCACAAATAGATAACAGTGCATCATCGAATCTTTTCTGTAACATTATTTTTTCTTTTTATATTGGCCTAAAGTATATGTAAAACTAAATCCAAAATTTTCTTTAAACTGAATTCTAGGAGCCTCTACTCCATCATCATTAGCTATCATAATTCTATCGTCATAAAGAAAGTTAGTGATTAATGATATAGAGAAGAATTTATTTATAACATATTCGGCTGACAAATCCCATACGACTCGTATATTCTGTGGATTATCAAGATAATCAGAAAATAAAGACATTTTGGTTTTTACTTTTAAATTCTCATATCTTTCTTCATAAGACAAATTTAAAAGTGATCCAAATCCAGTTTTTATCATCTGGTCTTCTTCATTACCATATTTAACTCTAAGATCTTTATTATTAACTATATTTATACTTCCTGTTAAAGGAGAAAAGTTAATAGATAAAGTCTTAGCTGGCTTATAATCAATACCAATACCAAGAGTCATATATCCTGGGGATAAAAAATTAGAAACAAATGTTTTATCATCACCCGAATAAGAATAACCTTTTGAAAATTGAGTTCTAAAATTATACGTAGCTGACATATTCAATTTATTAGCCACAGTATATCCCCATTTACTATCAATTATTAATTTATCATCATTCTTTTTATATATATCCCCAAAAGCATGAACAAAACCATAAGCTAGAGTAGCATGATTTTCCCATTCCATATTCTTCTTTTTATATATAAGACTAGCATCTGAATATGCACTCATTGAGACTGAACCATTTCCTCCTTGTGCCCAATTAGTAAAACTTACATGTGAAAAACTTATTCTATTATATATACCTTTAGTCCAATACTGTGGTTTCTCAGGAGGTGTATACAAGACATCAGGTAAATCTTTCTTTGATGCTAGATCTACTGTTATTTTCTGAGCTGTAGTTAATGTATCTTGTAAAGAAGTAGTATTATCTTTCGCATTCGACTGCCATACAAATGTTATACATAATAAAATGATTGATAATTTTTTTAACATAATTATAACGTTTAATCTTCATGACGATCAAGTACATCGTCTGAATTATATCTAAAGCCTAATCTTTTACCTGTTTTAGTATTAGCGAAATCTATTTTAGCCTTCATTTGCTCTATACTAAGTTCTTTAACTAAATCAAAAGGTGGAGCTAAAAGGTCAAAAGATAATGTATATAAAATAGCAGATTCTACTATGGATATAATAGATGCTCTAGTTAATTTTTCATTACCAAAAATTTCTGTTCGCTGCTTCTTCTGTCGTTTTCCTTCTACGAAAAAGAAATGGTCTTTATTAATAAATACTCTAGCTACAAGATATCCTAAATCTTGTGTTCTATTATATTTCATAGAATCAGTAAGAAAATTATATACACTAATAATACCACAATATGCTCTGTTACTATCCTGCTTTACATAATTATTTTTCCAAATAGGATGATTTCTATCAAATTGGAAAATATCTGTATGCATACTGAATACGAGAATATCATCAGCAAATTTTATCTCGGCCTCGAATTTTCCTCTATCACTATACACAAGTCTGATACGTCGATGTAAATTATCAGGAAGTAATTCATTTAAGTCATTACTTATTTCTCCTAAAACATCTTTAAACTCATTAAATACATTTAAACATACATCAAATGTTTCTGATTTTAACTGTGATTTAGTACTGAGGCATGCTATTATAGCATCTTTAGGTGTCAATTTCTTATTATCTTCCGAGTCCATGATTTTTCATTAATATTTTTAAACGACCTTAATATAACAAATTTTTAATAAGCACGTGCGAAAATCACTCTTTGGTGAGATGGTTTTCCAGAATATACACATTTACCTTCTTCTTTTACTACATATGAATCTATTGGAATACATCTTATAGTAGCTTTAGTTTCTTGTTTGATTTTCTCTTCTGTCTCAGGAGTTCCATCCCAATGGCATAATAAAAATCCTCCTTTTTCTATTTCTACTTTAAATTCGTCCCATGTATCTACAGTTCGCGTATTCGCATCTCTGAATTTTAATGCTTTGTCATATATATTCTTTTGAATGACATCCATTAATTCTAATAAATGATCTGCAAGACCTTCTCGTTTTACTGATTCTTTAGTTAGAGTATCTCTTCTTGCAAGTTCTACATTACCATTTTCCATATCTCTAGGACCAATGGCTATGCGAACTGGAACTCCTTTTAACTCCCACTCTGCGAATTTATAACCTGTACGATAGTTGTCTCTATCATCTATTTTTGAAGAAACTCCAACTGCTTTTAACTCAGCTTTTAATTTCTCCATATCTGCTATAATAGCAGCATGTTGTTCTTCGTTTTTAAATATAGGAACCATTACTACTTGTATTGGTGCTAATTTTGGAGGAAGGACTAGGCCATTATTATCACTATGAGCCATGATTAAGGCACCCATTAGGCGAGTAGAAACTCCCCAAGATGTAGCCCAAACATATTCTAGGCCACCTTCTTTTGTTGCATATTTTACGTCGAATGCTTTGGCGAAATTCTGTCCTAAGAAATGTGATGTTCCTGCTTGCAGTGCTTTACCATCTTGCATCATTGCCTCTATACTATATGTTTCCAAGGCTCCTGCAAAACGCTCTGCTGGCGATTTAGTTCCTATAACTACAGGCATTGCCATATAATCTCTTGCGAAATCTGCATATACATGTACCATTTTCTTAGCCTCTGCTACAGCTTCTTGGCGTGTAGCATGAGCTGTATGTCCTTCTTGCCATAGGAATTCGGCAGTTCTTAAGAATAATCTGGTTCTCATCTCCCAACGAACTACGTTAGCCCATTGATTGCATAAAATAGGAAGGTCTCTATATGATTTTATCCAATTTTTATATGTATTCCAAATAATGGTTTCTGATGTAGGTCTTACTATTAGTTCTTCTTCTAGCTTCGCACTAGGATCGACTACGACTCCATTGCCATCAGGATCATTCATTAATCTATGATGTGTTACTACTGCGCATTCTTTAGCGAAGCCTGCTACGTGCTCTGCTTCTTTACTAAAAAAAGATTTTGGTATGAATAAAGGAAAATAAGCATTCTGATGACCTGTTTCTTTAAATTCATGGTCTAATCTTGCTTGCATTTTTTCCCAAATAGAATATCCATAAGGTTTTATAACCATACAGCCTCTTACTGCTGAGCTCTCTGCCAAATCTGCTTTCACTACTAGGTTATTATACCATTGAGAATAATTATCTTCTCTATTAACTATTTCTTTCGCCATTACTATTTTAATTTATCAATAATTTTCGTATATTTGTATAGAAGTAAAACGCAAAAATACGAAATATTATTCATATTTAACACAAGGAGGCAGAAAATGAAAACACAAAAATTACTTTTAACAGTTCTTAGTATAATTTTACTAAGTTCATGTGGTACTGCCAGTCATTATTCATCGTATTCAGATGATGGTTTTTATTATCATCCGTCTGGAACTAATAATGTAGCTATAACACAATACAGATCCAAAGCTGAAAACTTGAAAAACAAAACTATAAATAATAAAACTACTTATGCTCCTGATGTTGTGAAGGGCACTGTATATCTTGATGAGAGAGGCAATAGTGTTATAGCGATGCAAGATGGTGGTGAGGTAGTAGGTCTATTAAATGGTGAGACTTATGCTGATAGATTCAACAAATTTAATGTTGATACAGATGATTACAATTTCACTGTAAATGTCTATGGCTACGACCCATATTATTATAATAATTATTATGATTATTATTTTAGCTGGAATAGACCATGGCCACATAGATATTATAGTCCTTTCGTGTATGGCAATTATTATGACCCTTGGTTTAGTAGTTGGTATGCAAATGATTGGTTCTTCTATGGAGGATATTTTCCATATGGTTACTATGGCATGGATCCTTATTACTATAATAGATTCTATGGATATGGTGGATATTATGGTTATGATAGATACTATGGATATGGTGGATATTACGGTTATGGTAGATACTATGGTGGTTATCATCATCACCACGATAAATATGCTCGCCAACATGGTAGTTATTATGGTAAAAGAACTTCTAGAAATTCAGGTCTAATCGCTAATAGCAGGATTTATAATAATTCTAGATCTGGTTCTACCTATTCAAGAGCTAATAATACTAATTCAAAATACACTAATAATAATGTGCGCCTTTCTAATGTAAGAAGTTCAGGCTCTGCTTATACGAGAAGATCTTCATCTTATGGTACTCGCACAAGCAATACTAGTGCTATAGGAAATAGAACGACAGGAAATACAAATTCCAATATTTATCAAAGAAACTCTCGTTCTAATTCAAGTATTTATAACAATAGTATTAATAACTCTGTAGCAAATTCTAATTCGAGATATACTAGAAAATCCAATGTGATTGGTACAAATTCTAAATCTAATTCGAGTTACTCGACATCTAGAACTAGTATTCCGTCTCGTAACTCTATTTATAGAAGATCCTCTAGTAGTAAGAGTTCTGTAAATAATAATAGTAGTAATACTAATAGTAGTAATACTAATAAATATGTAAGAAGCACTAGTAATACTAGTAATTACAATACAAGATCAACGTCTACTAGTAAAACAAGCAGAAATTCATCTTCAAGTTCCTCATCTAGCTATTCTAGGTCATCTGGAAGCAGTAGTTCGTCAGGAAGCAGCAGATCTAGCGGAGGAAGTTCTCGTAGCAATTATAGTAGAGGAAGAAGATAATTTACCATTTATTGACAAACTTACAGATTTAAAATCATGAGAATAAGAAAATTTATTATGATTATAGCACTGGCTATATTCGTACCTGTCAGTGCTTTTTCACAAAGCATATATGACGCCGTAAGGTATTCATCTTTAAATTACGAAGGAACTGCTAGGAGTCTAGCTATGGGAAATGCTATGACAGCTGCAGGACCAGATTTAGGAGCGATTTCTATTAATCCAGCAGCAGGTGGAATGTTCACTAAATCTGAATTTACGTTTACTCCAGCATTTACATTTGATCATACATCTTCTGAGTACGGTCCAGAAATAAATGGGACTAATACTAGATTCGGTATAGCTAATATTGGATGGATGTCATCCTCTAAAACAAATAATATTGGTAGCTTTACTCATATTAATTTTGGTATCACTGCTAATAAAACAGCGAATTTCAATTCGAAGATGTCAGCATTCAGGACTGAAAGTAATTCAAATAGAATGTCTAGTATAGCCAGTAGCACTAATGGAATTACTCAAAGTGAATTAGACGCTAATAGCGCTTATAACAATTTACCTTGGGAGTCTGTATTGGCATGGGATGCTCAATTAATAAATACCCTTCCGGATAGTAATGATAATTTCTTCGCTTTTACTGAGAATTTAGATGATTTTACTGGAAGTATTTATCAAGCTGGGGCAGTGAATCAATATTATAACAAAGAGATATCAGGATATATGATGGATTATGATTTTAATCTGAGTGGTGATATCAATAGTAGATTATTCTTCGGTATCAACTTAAAAATACGTTCTGTTTATTATAAACATACAGAATATTATTCAGAAGAGGCTGTTGATCAATCTAAATTCGACTCAGGATTAATTAATTATAATTATATATCTACTCTTAAGACTAATGGTAGCATGGCTACTCTTCAAGCAGGTCTTATTTTCGTACCTACTAATAATTTAAAAGTAGGTGCATCAGTAACCATTCCTTCCTATTTTTCTTTAAATGATAAATGGCATGATTCAATGGAAGGTAACTTCCAGGATCCTAATATGAATTACTCAGCATATTCTCCACAAGGTGACTATGATTATAGAGTAACTACCCCATTGAGATATAGTTTTGGAGCTTCATACATATTATTTGATAGAGCTATTATTTCTATCGATTATGAAGGTGCCGATTATTCTAATATTAAATTAAAAAATGATGAAGGGGATGAATATACTTATAATGCAGATAACGTAGCGATATCAAATACCTTTAAAGCTATTAATAATCTACGAATAGGTGGTGAAATTAAAATCAATCAACAATTAGCTATAAGAGGTGGTTATAGTCATTATAGTTCATCAGAGAATGGTTATGATGGGAAACTTGATTTCGCTTCATTTGGTTTGGGATATTCTGAAAATAATTTTCGTCTGGATATAGCATATCAATATCAAATAAATACAGTAAAAGATTCTTATAGATTATATAGTGATTATGGTAGTATCGATGATCCTATATATGCTCCGACTCTTACCGAGAAATATAACACAGATAAATTATTAATTACCGTAGCATTTACATTTTAAACAAAATTTCTTATTTCATCAAATAAGAAATAGAATTTGGCCCTTCATTAAAAATTAGATCTAAAATAGACAAATTTAAAATGTGACCATATTTATCAGAATAAACTTGATAATATGGTTGCATTTTTTTTATGGCATCTATATCATCAGCAATGGGCTTTTTAGGATGAATACTATTTCTAAAGTCTATCTTATCATTAGACTCATCCTCAAAACTAGTTGTTAGTTCTAAATTTACTAAAGTTTCTATACCTAATAATTCGATTATTTTATTCGTTAATCTTATATTAAGATTGAATAAACTTGTTTCATTGGAAAGTAATATTTCTAGAATATCATCTCTATAGTACTCATAAAAAGGAGTGGATCTATAAGATGAATCTAAAGCTTTTAAATGCTGATGCACCCAAGCTTTCGAATAATCTATGTTAATATCTAAAACAGGTATATGCTTCGCATTCTTCACAACAGGCACTATAAGAGATAATTTACCATTAGCACCATATATTTCACATCTATTTCGATATGACTGTTTTTGAAAATTCTCATACTGCTCAATATAAGCAGTATGAGAATTTACTATAGCTATAAAGTATTCTATTGGCGGAAAATAAGCCGTCGATAGTAATACCTTACTAAATTTATTCATCGGAATTTATTTATTCATCAGGTGTAACTTTACCTGCATATCTAATGATACCTCGTTTAGAATTTCTGATAAAATCTAAAATAGTTTTCTTTTCTTCACAATCTCCGATTTCTTTTTCTACTACTATACAAGCATCACTTCTATTCATTCCACTTGTATAAATAATATTATAGATTTCTTTGATTAAATTAATTTGATCTATGGTAAAACCACGTCTTCTTAGACCAACGATATTAACTCCTTCGAAAGCTAATGGTCTGCGGGCTGCAAGTGCATACGGTGGAACATCTTTTCCAATCATAGAACCACCACCTACCATAGCGTGTTTTCCTATATTTGAGAATTGATGAGCAGCTGAAGCACCTCCAATAATAGCCCAATCATCTATATTAGTTTCTCCTGCTATACCTACATAGCTAGTTAAAATTACATGATCTCCAATGACACAATCGTGAGCAACATGAACATAGGACATAATCAAGCAATTACTTCCTATTTTGGTCCTATATTTTCCACTTGCAGCAGTTCCTCTATTAACAGTAACACATTCTCGTATTGTAGTATTATCTCCAATCTCGACGAATGATATCTCACCTGCGAATTTAAGATCCTGTGGGATGGCTCCTAAGACTGCACCGGGAAATACTTTACAATTTTTACCAATTTTTACATGTTCGAAGATAGTAACATTAGGTCCTATCCATGATCCTTCTCCTATTTCAACATTTTCAGCTATGTAACAATAAGGTCCTATTTCTACATTCTTACCAATTAATGCATTAGGATGAACTGTTGTATTATTCATTATAGTTATTTAGTTAAAACTGCTTGTTCTAAAATAATTTTAGCCGCAGTCGTGTTTAATCTATGTCCAGTTTTGTTAGCTAAAATTTTTCCCTTAATTCTATGTCCTAAAAGACCAAAGTCCCCTAATACATCTAAAAGTTTATGTCGTCCACATTCGTCAGGAAAACGAAGTTTGATATTGTCAAGATATCCTTCGGATACTCTTTCAACTCTATCGACATTAAATAATTTTGCTAACTTATCCAGGTAATCTTGAGGCACAGGTTTTTCCACAATAACTATCGCATTTTCCAAATCTCCTCCTTTAATAAGGTTATTTTGGAAAAGGAATTCCAACTCGTTGAAAAATACAAAAGTTCTACATGGTGCGATTTCTGTTACGAAATCGGTAGCGTCATCATAATGAACTTTCTGTATTCCTAGTATTTTTGAATTATAATCAGCTATTAAATCAATCGAAAAAGAATCTGCAGGACTTATTACTAATTCTGCTCCTGATTCTTCATCTTTTACTTTAATTTCTTTTTCTATTTTATAATATAATCTTTCAGCATCCTGGTCTAATAGACCATCTTTCATTATTGCCTCGACGAAAGGTTGAGCACTTCCATCTACAATAGGAACTTCTGATTGATCAACTTTTACCAAAACATTATCAATGCCAAGCCCTACGAAAGTAGAAAGCACATGTTCTAATGTTGATATTTTTATATTTCCTTTTTCTAAAGTCGTTCCACGCTGAGTATGTGTTACATATTCTATTGATGCTTTAATATAAGCGTCATCACTTATATCTGTTCTTAAAAAAACAACTCCTGTATTTATTGGTGCAGGATGGAAAGACATTTTTACATGTTTTCCAGTATGCAACCCTTTTCCTTCAAAATTATAAGACTTTTTTAAAGTCCTCTGATTTTCTACCATCTTATTCTTCTATTTTCTTTTGAGCATATGCAAAAATCCTGCTCATTTTTTAAAAAGCTCTGCAAAGTTACTTAAAAGATATTTATTTATTTACTTATTCTTATTTTTTTTTGGTGCATTCTTGAATAAAACATAAGCTTTAAAGTAATCTCTTGCAGGAATAGCAGGTGTTCCTTGATATACTTGAGTCGTATCAGTAATACCTTTAAATACTCCTGATCTAGCCCCTATTTTAACGTCATCACCTATTTTTATATGTCCATTAATTCCGGTTTGTCCTCCTATCATACATCTTTCACCTACTTTAGCTGATCCAGCAATACCTGTTAGTGATGCGATTACTGTATTTTTTCCAATAGACACATTATGAGCTATTTGAATCAGATTATCTAGTTTAACACCCTTTTCTATCCTAGTCTCATCCATAGTTGACCTATCGATACATGTATTTGCACCTATCTCTACATCATCCTCCAAAACTACCTTTCCTGTTTGAGGAATTTTCTTATATGAACCATCTTCTTGAGGTGCGAATCCAAATCCATCTGCTCCTATGACAGAATTGGCATGCAATATACAATTATTTCCTATCTCACATTCATAATATATTTTCACACCTGGATATAATATCACATTATCTCCAATAATTACATTATCTCCTAAAAATACTTGAGGATATATTTGACAATTCTTTCCTATTTTCACTTTTTTACCTATATAGGCATGAGGTCCGATATAAGTATGTTTTCCTATCTTAGCAGATCGGGAAATACTAGCTCTCCAAGAATGTCCCTTCTTCTGTCCAGCTTTTAATTTATTTAATAACCCCAATAATGAGGCTATACCAGAATATGCATCTTCAACTTTTATTAAGGTGGCCGAAATGTGTTCTTTTGGTTCAAATGAATTATTTACTAGTACGATACTTGCTTTAGTTGTATAAATGTAATGTTCATATTTCATATTAGCTAAAAAACAAATCGAACCAGGCTTTCCATTTTCTATTCTAGCTACCTTAGACACTTTTGTTTGAGGATTTCCTACTATTTCACCTTTAAGATGATCAGCTATTACTTGCGCTGTTATTTCCATATTTCAGATATATTTTTTGTTTCAAAGCACAAAGTAAATATTTTTTTTGATTTTATGCATAATTTAACTACTTTTGCTACGATTTAGAAAGCGGAATAGGGGACCTAAAAGTCTCCTTTTTTATTATTAAAAATTATATTAGCACCAGATTATGATAGAGAAAAGGGTAATACAAGAACTTGTAAATCAGTATTTTGCTGACAAGGACCTTACATTAGTCAATATTAAAGTTAATAATGCCAATAACATTAAAATTTTTTTCAAGGCTGATAGTAGGTCGGTTACAATAGATGACTGTGCTGGTCTTAACCGATTTTTAGAAGATAATCTAGATAGAGAGAAGGAAGATTTTTCTTTAATGGTATCTTCTGCTGGTGACGACGATAGTAATGGCGATGATAAGTCCGATTTATAATATTGATAAAAAGAAAATAAAAATAATAAGATGGAAGGTTTAAATCTAATAAGCACTTTTGCTGAATTTAAAGAATTAAAAAATATTGATAGGCCAACGTTGATGAGTGTTCTTGAGGATATCTTTAGGATACAACTTACAAGAATGTTCGGCACCGCTGATAATTGTGATATTATTATCAATATTGATAAGGGTGACCTTGAGATGTGGAGAAAGAGAAAAGTAGTTAAGGAAGTAGAAGATCCGATGTTAGAAATTTCTTTTGATGAAGTTTCTAAAATTGATGATTCTTATGAAATTGGAGAGGAGTACGTTGAAGAGGTAAAACTTGAATCTTTCGGTAGAAGAGGTATCTTAAATTTAAGACAGAATCTTTCAAGTCGTATTATGGATATTGATAAAGCTAATATTTACAATAAATATAGAGACAGAATAGGTGAAATTATAGTTGGAGAGATTTATCAAGTTTGGAAAAAAGAAATCCTTATTATGGACGAAGAAGATAATGAACTTATTCTTCCTAAGACAGAACAAATTCCTTCCGATTATTTTAGAAAAGGAGATACGACTAAAGCTGTTATTAAAGATGTCGAAATGAAAAACAACTCTCCTATCATTACTCTTTCACGTACTTCACCTGTTTTCCTTGAAAGATTGTTTGAGCAGGAAGTTCCTGAAATTTTTGACGGATTAATTACTATTAAGAAAGTCGTTAGAATACCTGGTGATAGAGCTAAAGTAGCTGTTGAATCTTACGATGAGAGAATAGATCCTGTAGGAGCTTGTGTAGGAGTCAAGGGTTCAAGAATTCATGGTATAGTCAGAGAATTAAGAAATGAAAACATTGATATTATTAATTGGACTTCAAACATTCAATTATTAATTCAAAGAGCATTAAACCCTGCTAAAATTTCTTCAATCAAAATAGATGAAGAAAATAAGAAAATAGGTGTTTATCTTAAACCTTCTGAAGTTTCACTTGCTATCGGTAAAGGTGGTAGTAATATTAAATTAGCAGGACAATTAGTAGGTTATGATATCGACGTATTTAGAGAACTCGATGATAGCGATGAAGATGTCATGCTAACTGAATTTAGTGATGAAATAGAAGAATGGGTTATAGAAGCCCTCGAAAGTATTGGTTGTAACACCGCGAAAAGTGTATTAGCTCTACCAGTATCAGAAATAGTTCAAAGAGCTGATTTAGAAGAAGAACAGGTTATTGAAATTCAGAAAATATTACGTTCTGAATTTGAAGATGATGAGAATAATTAATTAAAGAAGAATATATGACGGGAAACGATAGTATTAGAATAATGAAAGTTATCTCAGAATTCAACATTGGGATGGGAACCCTAGTTGAATTTTTGGGAAAGAAAGGTATTAAAATTGAAGCAAGTCCTAGGACCAAATTAAGTCCTGAAGCGTATGCTTTGGTAAAAAAAGAATTTGGGAAAGAACAAATTATTAAAGAGCAATCTAAAAAAGTAGCTATAAAAATTAAAGAAATCACTAATAAGGACCATAAGCATAAGAGTGATACAGAAGAAGAGTTTGTTCCTAATGAAGAAGTATTTATCAAAAATAATAATCCTTCTAAACCTATTATTAAAAAAGAAGTTTCTCCGAAAAGCGATGTTGAAGAATCTACTAAACCCGTCGAAAATGTAGTTTCACCTCCTACCCCAAAAGCTGAAACTTTAAAAACTCCAGAAGTCGTAAAACCTATAGCAGAAAAACCTAAGGAAAATGAAAAGCCTAAAGTATCTGTAGAGACTAAAAAAGTTGAGAAACCTAAAGTCATTGAAGAGCCACAGAAAGACAAAGCTCTTAATAAAGAGGTTTCTAAACCGAATTTTTCAAACAAAGCTGAGCTTACATCCGAAACTAAAAAAGAGATAAAGCCAGCTAGCGATAATTCTGTGAGCGATAAAAAACCTGTCGAGGTTAAAAAAACAGAAGCAGATAAATCTAATTCTGAAATAAAGAAAGAAGATAAAGATACTAAAGAAAAAATTAGTACAGATACAATTAAGAAAAATGTTGATAATACATTTCTTAAGCAAGATAAATCAGATTCGGTTAAAAAGGATGATGCCCCTAAATCTCATATTAAAGTTTTAGGAAAAATTGACCTTGAAAAGAATAAAAAAAACCAAGGAATGCAACAAAAAGGTCAGAAAAAACCTAAGAATAGCCCTATTAAGCAAAACAATAAAATAGATAGGCTAGATAAAAAAAGCCCTAAAAAGGAAGAAGTTAAAAAAGAAAAAAAAGAAGAGAGACCAGTAATCGAACATATCGATACTAAAGTTGAAAAACTTGCTGGACCTAAAACTCTTGGCACTATAGATCTTTCTCAATTCGCTAAAAAACCATCTCAAAAGAATAAAGGTAAACGTGAAAGAATTCATAAAAATCAAAAAGAGAAAGTTGATATAAATAGCAAGGATTTCAAGAAGACTTCAGCTAATAAATCTGGCGCCAATAAAAATAGTGGTGGACGTCCTAATAATGGACATAATGGGCAGAATAATAATAACAATTCGTCCAGAAGACCTAATAACAACAATAAC
>JBAYDV010000055.1:0-13882 GCA_041668045.1 Bacteroidales bacterium
CACCTCTAATTCAGTAGATGAAACAGGACTTACTTCTACAGGATCTGGAGCATCATTAAATAATACCTGACGCACTAAATCTAAATCCGTTCCTGTAATCATAAAACTTTCTCCAGCAGTAAATTCTAAAGGAGACATAGAAGTAATAACAGGTTTAACATAAGCAGGCACCGTCAATTCAACAGTCTTAAGAGCCTGAGTATTAAGCGTTATAGTAAGAGAATTAGCTACATCAGGAACAGTAGCGACGAGCGAAGTCTCATCACTTGAGATAATAGTAGCCTCAACATCACCAAACATAAGAGAAGACACTAAATCCATATCTATACCGACCAGATTAAACTCTTCACCATTTTTTAAGACTGCTTCTTGAATCACCACTTCACTTGGCACTTTCATCTCGAATTCATCAGAGCTTTCTATCATTAATCCAGATTTAGCAACTAATGTAACAACACCATCTTGAGCATCTACAGGAACTGTAACTGTAATTATGGTATTATCATCATTAATAGAAAAATCAGTAACTTCCTTATCCCCAGCGAAGATAATTTTACTAACTAAATCAAAATCAGTACCAGTTAAAGTAGCTTCGCTACCTGCTTTTATTAATTTCGGGGCAATAATATTTAGAGCTGGAGCGACCACTGTAGTAACTTCGTCATTATACACTTCGATCGGGATTTCTGCTCCATTTGAAACTCTGATTTTACCAGTACGAGCTTCCGCAGGAACTATTACTACTATCTCCTTCCTGCTACTAGATACAAAATCGCTAACCTCCACATTATCAGAGAATATTACACTCTTAACATTATTTAGATAATCTCCTTTAATAGTAAGTTCATCTCCAGCTTTTACAGTAGTAGGTAAACAAGACGTTATAGAAATTGGTTCTGAAAAAGTTAATTCTGTCATAGTAGTAATAATATCACCACTATTAGTCGTTAAAGTAACTTTTCCTGGTTGTGCTTCTTGTGGCACTGTTAATTTTATCAGATCTGAACTAATAGTATCAAATTGATTAATCTCAATCCCTTGAGGTAAGGTAATACTTGATATTTTATCTAAGTTTAAACCAATAAATGATATCTGTCCTCCTCGAAGTGCAGGACTTGGTCCAAATACATGAAGTATTGTTTCTCCATCGCTATTATCTTTATCACACGAAGTAAAAGAAAAACATAGCAATGACACTAACGCTGTAAGTGTTAGTAATTTCGTTATATATTTATATATTTTCATAATTTATGTGCTATTTATTTTTCAATAGGTACTACTCGAATATTATCTATACAGACAGATAGATTACAATCTTTTCCTGCCTCACCTCCGTTATAAACGAAGAATGTCAAGCCTCCATAATTCCCAACTGGCTGAATATCAGTTATATTATTTCCTTCTGCATCATAATGGAAATTTTTCAAAGGAAAACTAACTGTAACCCATCCATCAGTCTTATAAGAACCTGTCTCTGCCCATGGTTTCCATATTCCTCTTGGTACAGATTTATCTGCTATATAAGAGTTAGTATTATTAGTTGACCAAGGTGTAAATATCATTTGGAGAGCATTAGCTGACCAATCTTCAGTTACATTAATCTCGAATTTTAATTCATAATCTTGTGGATCTCCAGTAAAGAAATCTCCCTTTGGTCGTCCATTGGCTGACCCCCATAAATTAAATGATCTTCCATCCTCAGTAAAATCACTAGGATTATCTCCGACCATAGCTCCATGGAAATACACATATTTTCCAGTTATCCCCTCTGGATTAGAATCCTGGATATCTCCAGCTCTCCAACCTCCAGCAGCATCAAGGTTATCCCAATCCAAAATCATATTTCTATCATCTCTAAATTGAAATTTAGATCTACCTGTTCCATAAATAGATTTAACACTTATGTAACCTTTTTGAGCTCCTTCTGGAATCGTAAATACTACATGGTCTACATCAACAGATATTATATTAGTAACAGGGACATCTCCTGCCATGGTAATAGTAAGAGGATCGTTAGGATCATCTATTAAATAATTACCATAAATAACTGCCTGATCTCCTGCTTTAGCATATTCACAAGAGATACTACTCACTAGTGGCGTTGGCACTATTACTTTAAATGGATATGATAGAGTATCTTTATCTTTAGTAATCATATAAATACTATTAGTCACACTTTCAGGAATAGTTTTAGGAATACTTACTATAAGTGTTCTATCGGTAATATAACTAGTATTCAGAATAGCTTTCTGGTCATTAAACCATAATTCTCTTATACTTGTTAGATTATCTCCGACTAAACATATCGTACTCTCCATAAATGCTGCATCTATTAAAGAGTCAGCACTTTCTTTATTTGGGACTCTCACATATTCAATATGTGGTTCACCTGAGGTTAACTTAAACTCATCAGGGTTATCATCACAAGAAGATACCATTACCTGAGTAGTAAAAGCCATCAAACCTATGATTAATGCATTCGTTATATATTTTAATTTAAACATCTTCATATTATTTTATAAACTTATTTTACTAAAATCAAATGGTTGAGGATCTTCCATTAATAGAGGATTCATCGTTAAATCTGTCTCAGGGAAAGGAAGATAGAAATTCTCATCTGTAATATTAGGAGCATCTAGCAAACCTGAATAAGCCACTGAACTTTCATTACTTGTGCCTTTATAATAAGATTCCAGGCCTGTATAAGAAGATCTTTTTTGAGCTTTTAATAAAGCAATAGCTTCTGCAGGTTTATAATAATGTAATCTAACGAAATCATACCAACGATCTCCTTCAAAGGCTAATTCTAGTCTTCTTTCTTTCCAGATATCATCAAATGTTATACTTGTTCTTGGTTCTTCTCCTTTAACAGAACGACCTCTCACTGCATTAAAAGCAGATAACGCTTTCGCATCTGTCGTAGATTCTGCATTGCCTAGAGTAGCCTCAGCATAAATTAGATATACATCTGCTAAACGTAGGATGTGTGTAGAAAGACTAGTTGACATATTAGTCAAAGCATCTCCTGAGATAGCATGATCGGCTGCATCACCTACTAATTGTTTAACACAACTAGCACCTGTAGGTGTCTGAAGAGTACCAGGGCCATCAGGATTATTGACACAGAAATCCCACCAATCAAATCCCCCTTTATCTGTCCAGAAATAATCATATTTATCTCCATACATCATCATAGTAGCTTTTCTACGTGCATCTTTATTATTTCTTGAAAGACTTAAAGCATTCTCGCCAAAAGCCTCTTGAAGATCTACAGTCGGACCTGTATATCCACCCCAGTTAGCACCTGTTTCATCAAATCCTGCAATAGCCATATCTGATTGAAATGAATTTTGAGTAGTCCATATGCCAGTAGATTTCCATTGCCATGATATAAGAGCTTCTGAATTATAATTATTAGCTATTCTGAAAATATCTGAATAATTAGTCATTAATGTACGTCCACTTTCATATATTACTTTTCCTGCATATTCTTTAGCCATATCAAGATCGTCCTGATTTCTGCTACCACTCATACCCAAGCCAGATTTAGTAAGATAGACCTTAGCTAAAAGTCCCATTGCAGAATATTGATCTATTCTACCAGGGTCATTTTTTTCAGGCAATAAATCTATGGCTTTTTCTAACATCATTATAATATATTTATATACGTCAGACTCTGGTGCTTTATAATAATTATTATATCCTCCTTCTACTATCTGTTTAGTATTATCATAAATAATAGGTACTGGCCCAAAGACTCTGACTAAATAGAAATATGCTAAAGCCTTCATAGTCATAGCTTCTCCTTTAACAGTATTTTTAGTCTCTTCTGATACATCTGGCCCTGATTTCAAATTAATATTTTGAATTACTGCATTACAATGTGCATTTACAGACCATAAAGATGCTGACATGTTTACCAAATCATCATCAGTAGAGTTTAGTGTAAAAGTCATATATTTACCACTTGTCCCAGAAGTACCAGAAAAGTAATTACCTGCTAGAGCATCTCCCACTCTTATAAATCCTCTTTGGAAATCGTACCATGGAGAATTGTATAGTGGATTAGCTGCTTGGAAACACTGTTCATCTGTTTTATAAAAAGTGTCTATAGTATAGCTATCATCTGTAGGACAATCCAAGAAATCTTCGCATGAGGACAGTCCAATCGTTATAACAGCCAATATTATTATTTTATTGAATATTTTATATGTTTTCATTTTATTATTCCTCATTTTAGAATGTCAAATTAATACCAAATGTATATACTTGTGGAGATGGATAACGGCCATTATCTAAACCATATACATTAGAACTTGTCGTACTAACACCTATTTCAGGGTCATAGCCTGAGTATTTAGTAAAAGTAAAAAGATTCTGAAGATTAGTATAAACTCTTAATTTCTGTATTCCTAGTTTATGTGAGAGCTTGTCTGAGAATGTGTATCCGAATGTTATATTCTTAATTCTTATATAGCTACCATCTTCAATATATCTATCACTTATTCTATCGTTATCATTTGGATCATTAGAGATAGCTCTTGGAATATCAGTATCTCCAGATGCTACTACATTCGTAATATCATCATACCAATTATTAACTTCCACTCCATTAACATAAGCAGGGTATGTTTTATCTGGATTAATAGCTACGACTCTTGTTCTATCCTTTACTTTTTCAAGTTGATTATACCATGAACTACTCATATTAGAAAGTGTCATTGACATGTAATTTAATATATCATTACCATAGGATCCAGTAATAAAAATAGACATGTCAAAATTCTTGTAAGCGAATGTGTTAGTCATACCAAAGGTGAAATCAGGCATTGGGGAACCTATCTTAGTACGGTCGAAATTATCTATGACTCCATCAGGCTCACCATTTGGTCCACTTATATCTTTGTATTTTAAATCGCCTACCCAAGTAGTATTCGTTCTATTGAAAACTCCATCAGATGGATATTTAACTGGCTTAGGTGAATTTTGCAAGTCTTCTAAATCTTGGTAAACACCATCTACTTTATAACCATAAAAACTATAAAGAGGTTCTCCTATTTTACTTAATGTTACGATATCACTCCACTGACCATAACCTTCTATAGCTGAAGCCTCTGTACCATCTAGTGCCTCTAATTTGTTTTTATTAAAAGATATTTGGAAGTCTGTGTCCCATGTAAATTCTCCAGTGAAATTATGAGTAGTAAGAGCGATCTCAAGACCTTTATTACTAATTTTACCATAATTACCCCAAGGTGATGCTAGTACTGAAGAAGCATTACCACGAGTTCCCATATATGAAGGAAGCTGCATAGGCATTAACATATCTTTAGATATTTTATTGTATAAATCGACAGTTAACATTATTCTGTTATCGAAGAATCCTAAATCAATTCCTAAATTTGTTTGATTCTGTGTCTCCCATTGAATATATGGATTAGCTATATTCGACTGTCTATAACCAAGGCCTAATGAAGATGGCATTTTAGAGATAGCAGCACCCCATTTATATCCACCTATGTTTGAGTTACCTGTTTGCCCCCATCCTATACGAAGTTTAGCTGTAGATACTACATCTTTAAGTGGTTCAAAAAATTCTTCATTGTTAATTTTCCAAGAAGCTGCTCCAGCATGGAAACCTGCCCATCTGTTCTCAGGTCCGAAGTTAGAAGAGCCATCATAACGATAAGTATAAGTAGCGAAATATCTATCATCGTAATTATAAGTTAGACGTGTATAGAATGAAGCCATTGTAGATTTTCCAAATCCTGAAGAAATAGTAGGATCTTCTCCTAAATTAGGATTTTGCACATCATTTGATGGAAGATTAGTAGTAGCAGCACTTAAATATTCCCATTTTGATTCCCAAGCTTCTTGACCAGCCATCGCTGTTATATGGTGTTTCTTATAATCTTTATTATAGGTTAAATAATTCTTTATTTGAAAATAGGTATTATCATTTTTTCTCCAACTACTTTTATTTTGAGATCTAGTATATGAACCGTATTTTACTGTTGGATTGAAATATTTACCAGTAGAATGTCCGGAGTTGAAACCTACTTCAGATCTCCATGATAGACCTTTGATTATATCTATGTTAGCATATACATTGCCTTGTAATTGCTCTCTTTTTAACTGTCTGTCATCATCTTCTGCTAAGGCGATAGGATTAACCCTGGTATATCCTTCTCTGACTACTGAGGCATATCCTCCATCCATATCATAAATTGGTATATCTGGTGGTGTATCTAGGGCAAATCTTACTACTCCTTCTTCACTATCTACTAATACGAGGTTTTCATTTGTTTTAGAATAACTAATATTTACTCCTACTTTAAACCATTTTTTCAAATTGGCATCTAGATTAGTACGGAATGAATATCTGTCAAATTTTGTACCTATGACTGTTCCATCTTGATTAAGATAAGATCCTGATATATAATATTTAACCTTGTCTGTTCCTCCACTTGCTGATAACTGATGTTGCTGCATCGGTGCATGTTGAAAAATAGCATCTTGCCAATTCGTTCCATTGCCTAGTAATGATACATCACTATATTCAGGATTATCAAACGAGCTGTCGTATTGAGCGAAATCGTTAGCATAATTAGCAAAGTCTTGTAAATTCATCATATTAATTCGTGAACTTTGTCTCTGTATGCCATACATGCCATTATATGTAAATTTGGCTTCTCCTGCTTTACCTCTTTTAGTAGTTATAAGCACTACTCCATTTGCTCCTTGAGCTCCATAAATAGCAGTAGCTGATGCATCTTTTAGAATCTCCATTGAAAGGATATCTGCTGGGTTAATAGTCGATAATGGAGAAATAGTAGATGAACTACCATTTCCTAATGGTTCTAGCCCATAGCTGGCTGCACTGCCTCCTGTGGACTGAACGATAACACCATCGATAACATATAAAGGTTCTGCATTAGCATTGATGGTAGATTGACCACGTACTCGAATAGAAGTAGCTCCTCCAGGAGCTCCTGAAGTACTAACAGAGGTGACACCTGCTGCACGTCCTTGTAATGCCTGGTCTAGATTAGTTATAATGGATCCTTTTAAACTTTCTTCTCCAACAGAAACTGATGCTCCTGATAAATCACTTTTTTTCATAGATCCATAGCCGACTACGACTACTTCATCTAGAAGGTGTTCATCTTGAATCATTTGAATATTCAGGATAGTTTGATTTGAAGAGATTTGTGTTTCCAGGGTCTTGTATCCAATATTTGTAAAAACAAGTATTGGCGAAGTTTGGGGAACATTTAATTGATATTTTCCATCTATATCTGTAGATGTACCAATAGACGTTCCTTTTACCATGACATAGACACCGACCATAGTTTCTCCTGTTTTAGCGTCAGTTACCTGACCTTTTAGGGGAATCACAGTCTGCGCTAATAGCTGACTACTAATAATTAGTAGTGTTGTCATTAGAATGATTAGTTTTTTCATTTTAAATAGATTAATAATTATAGTTTAATAGTTTCTAAACAATTTAGGTTTACCGATTCTGAGGCTATCTGAAAAATAAACTGTCCTTTTTCGAGTGTCCATTTTTTATCTAGCCCGACGTATGCTAAAGATGTAGCAGGTATTTTAAAGTTTACTTCTTTTTCTTCTCCTGCTTTTAATGTTATTTTTTCAAATCCACGTAACCTTCGGACATCTGGAGATAATGTTGCATAAATATCACTGCTGAATAATAATACAGTTTCTTTTCCATCTTTTAATCCGACATTTTTTACATTCACTGTAAATATTAATGTATCAGAGGCTGTGAAGTTTGTTTTGTTTACTCTTAAATTTGAATATTCATATTTTGTATAACTGAGACCAAAACCGAAAGGCCATTGTACATTCATTTGTGCATCATAGTTATATGCTCCTGGCATTGCTTGACCTATGTTCTCAGAATATTTATAGTCATATGTATAAAGTGCTCCTGTGTATTTCGGATATGTGTATGGTAGTTTTCCACTTGGATTTATATCTCCATATAGAACATCAGCTATAGCATCTCCTCCATAATTACCTGGAAGATATGTTTGAAGTACGGCTTGCGATAGTGGTTCTATGTCATTAATGATTCTAGGTCTTCCTTCATTTAGTATTAGTATAATTGGTTTTTCTGTCTTATATAGCTGCTTTACGAGCTCCCTCTGCTGTCTAGAGAGGCGAAGGTCATCTAGGTTTCCCGGGGTTTCTGCATATGAGTTTTCTCCCACACAGCAAACTATTACATCTGCACCACGCGCTGCGGCCATTGCCTTAGAATATTCTGGTGTTTTTTCTTCTTGATATGTAGCTAGGTTATCGTAACTTACTCCTTCTGCGAATGTGATGTTTCGTTTTCCTACTTTTTTTATAAGTGCTTCGTATATAGTATTATACTGCTCTGTGAATTCTGGGGATCTGTTGCCCTGCCAGTTATATGACCAGCCTCCAAGCAGGGTTCTCATTGAATTTGAATTAGGGCCTACGAGTGCTATTTTAGTATTTTTCTTTAATGGCAATATATTATCATTATTTTTTAATAGCGTCATTGACTCGCGAGCGGCATCAAGAGATAGTTTTGCACTTTTTTCTGATGCGAAATCTTTGAAATCGTTTTTATTTTCTTGATCTGTATTATATGGATGGTCAAAGAGTCCTAGTCTGACTTTCATCCTGATAATTCTTGATGCTGCATCGTCTATTCTTGACATGGGAACGCGTCCTTCGTTTACTAATTCTTTAAGAAGTATGGCGAAATCATAACTGTAAGGAACCATTGACATGTCTATACCTGCATTTATCGCTAAACATATGGCGTCCTTTTTAGTAGCGGCTATGTGTTCTCTTTCATATAGATTATTTATATCTCCCCAGTCGCTTACTATTACGCCATCCCAATTAAGGTCTTTTTTGAGCCATTTAGTAAGTCGCTCGTAATCTGCATGTAGAGGTAGTCCATTGTTTAAAGATGAGTTTACCATTACTGATAATGCTCCAGCCTCGATAGATTCTTTAAATGGCTGGAAGAATTTTTCTTTCATTTCTTGATTTGAGATGTGTGATGGTGTTCTATCTTTTCCTGTAGATGGAACACTATATCCTACATAATGTTTAAGACAAGCGGCTGTATGATGTTGGTCTATCTGATTTGGATTATCACCTTGAAAACCTTTTACTGCTTCTATTCCTAATTGTGAACATAGATATGTATCTTCAGAAAATGTTTCCCACATACGAGGCCATCTAGGTTCTCTCCCCAAACCTACGACAGGAGCGAATATCCAAGGAACACTGCATGCTCTTGTTTCATAGGCTGCTATTTCTGCTTCTTTATAAGTAAGATCTCTATTAAAAGTAGCTCCCATATTGATCTGTTGAGGAAATATC
This sequence comes from Bacteroidales bacterium, assembly GCA_041668045.1. Classification (GTDB taxonomy): domain Bacteria; phylum Bacteroidota; class Bacteroidia; order Bacteroidales; family UBA932; genus JBAYDV01. Next base: position 9,394 of record JBAYDV010000055.1, read on the forward strand.
GTAGCTCCTATAGTATAAGAGGCTCCATGCATCTGGTCAAGACCATAGAGAATAGGAATACCTGTCGATTCTATAGATTCCTTCTGAAGAGTTCTGATTATTTTATTCCAAGCTTGTGGACTTTGAGCTATATCATTAGGTAGATTTAATACTGAACCTATTTTATATTTATATATGTATTTACGAATAGCTGCTGTGTCTGGAATAAACGGAGAATAACTACTCATAGGACCATCAGGGCCTTCTCCTAAAGTAGCTAAAGTTACCTGCGTCATTTGTCCAATCTTCTCTTCTAAAGTTAGATTTTTCATGACTTGAGAAACTTTTTTCTCCACTAAATTATTATTCGGTATAGCTGGCGTAGTAGTTACTGTGTTACAACTTCCTAAAGTTAGTAACATGGTACTAATAAAGATTAGTGTTTTTTTCATTTGTCGTATTTTAGCTTAGTTTAATGGCTTAATAGATATTCTAGTTTATATAAAATATCACTAATGCAAATATATACCAACACTTTAAGGACAACAAATACTATTTTATCTAATCTATATGCTTTATTTACTTTTAGTTTTATTATTTAATGGCACTAAATTAATTTCTTAAAGTCCTTATAATGAGAACGAAACTCAGTCGGTGAGCAATTTTTTCTTCTTCTAAAAACTCTATTGAAGTTGGAAAGATTATTAAAACCACAGTCATTGGCTATTTCAGATATGCCCATCGTCGTATCCACTAACATTCTTGAAGCGAAGCCTAGTCTAATGTCTATTATATAGTCTGATAATGTTCTGTTCGTACGCATCTTAAAAAATCTACTAAATGACACTGGTGTCATCCCCACCATATCTGCTATATCATTCAATCTAATTTCTTTCATGTAATTTTTATAGATATATTCTTGAACTTTATTGATTCTTCTACTATCAGATCTGATAATACATTCAGCGAAAGAGGAACTAGAGAGAATCTTCGCATCATCTACACATAATGATAATTCATACAAGATTGATAAGAACTGCATAACGGCATAAAATCCACTTTCTTCTTTAGCAAGAGAATCTAAAGCCCTGTAAACCCGCATTATAGCATACATTGAAAAATTTAATCCATTCTCTGCTTTTTCAAACATATTTCTGATAGAAATGAATTGATTTTTTTCCAGAAAAGATTTTATAAATAAATTTGGAGAGAATTGAATAGTAATTTCTCTTACATTTTGAGACTTACAACCACCTCGCATCCATGTATGTTGTAGATTACTACTTGTTATTAATGTTAAGTCAAAATTAGCAATAGGCTCAGAAGAATCTCCTACTATTCTTATGGCACCTTCTGCATTTTCGACGAAATTAAGTTCGTATTCCAAATGAGAATGCAGCGGAAATGTAAATTCTTTTTTTCTTCTATCTGAGATATAAAAGCAATCTGAATCCGATAATTGAGTTATTTCTGTTATCGCCTTAGGAGAAAAAGATTTATTAGTTTTCTTCATATTTAGATTAAATTTTTACGCACAAGGTTAGGCACTAATGTTATTTTAACAAATATAGTAAATACTTAAACTAATAGATAGCTTTTAATTATAAATTTTATATCTTCATGACACTAAACTGAAAACAATAACTATGAATACAGATAAGATAAAAGTATCTGAAAAAATAGCGTATGGCCTTGGAGACATGTCATCTTGTATGTTTTGGAAATTATTCGGAATATATCTTATGATTTTCTATACAGATGTATATGGACTACCAGCAGTAGTGGTTGGTACAATGTTTTTGATAACTCGTTTATGGGACTCTGCTTTTGACCCTCTTATCGGCACTTTAGCAGATCGTACTAATACTAAACATGGTAAATTTCGTCCTTACATAAAATATTTAGCTATTCCTTTCGGTATTGCCGGAATATTGACATTTACTACTCCTGATTTATCCTATACATGGTCTATAGTTTACGCCTATGTAACATATTCTTTTATGATGATGATTTATTCTGCTATTAATGTGCCTTATGCATCTCTACTAGGAGTAATGAGTAGTAATTCTAAAGAACGTACTAGTATATCTACTTATAGAATGACATTCGCTTACATAGGTAGCTTTGTCTCATTATTGATGTTTATGCCTTTAGTAAAATATTTTAAGGGCAATGTTAAAGGTAGCAACATTGAACAAGCAGCCTGGCAGTCTGCGGTTATAGTCATATCTATTATCTGTATCATACTTTTTTTTATATGTTATTCTTTTACCAAAGAGAGAGTTAAACCTGTTAAAAGAGAGAAATATTCTATGAAGCAAGATTTCAAAGATATATTTCATAATAAACCATGGTTGATATTATGTGGAGCTGCCATATTTACTCTAATATTTAATTCTATTAGAGATGGAGCATGCGTATATTATTTTAAATATTATATAGTAGAAGAAGGCTATAAATCCATTACAATTTTTGGTATTCCTTTTATTTTTTCGAGTTTATATCTCGCGATCGGTCAAATAGCCAATATAGTTGGTGTAATTTTAGCCACCCCGATAAGTAATAAAATGGGAAAACGCTCTCTTTTTATGTGGGCTATGATTCTCGCAAGTCTATTTAGTATCTCTTTTTATTGGTTAGGAAGAGAAAATATAATATTGATATTTATTCTTCAAATACTAATAAGCATATGCGCAGGCAGCATTTTCCCTCTTCTATGGAGTATGTATGCAGATTGTGCGGATTACTCAGAACTCAAGACTGGTAATCGCGCTACTGGTTTCATTTTTAGTTTCTCATCGATGGGACAAAAATTCGGTTGGGCGATAGGCACAGCACTAACTGGCTGGCTACTGTCCGCTTTTGGATTTAAAGCTAATATAGCTCAGTCGCCAGAGACAATTAATGGCATTAAATTATTTTTAAGCTTTTTACCTGCTATAGGATGTTTTATATCTGCTATATTTATTTTCTTCTATCCCCTTTCAGAGAATAAAATGTTAAAAATTAATATTACATTGGAAAAGCTAAGAAGTAATTAACTATCTATCCCAATCATCTGTCCTGAATGGATATACAGGCAGATTATCATAGCCTTTAAAATTACCTATCTGGAAATTTTTGAAACAATATCTTACCGACTTTGGTTCTTTTACATTTGGCGAGCTAACCATTACAGAATTATTAGACATAAGTTTTACTTCTGCAGGGTAGAATTTTCTATCTGCTCCAGCTATTTCGAAACCTTTAATTCCAGATCTTAGATTAAAACCATAAGCATGTGAGAATGATACGATGATTTTATTTCCATCTATTTTATAGTCTTTATATACTGGACCTTGTGCATTGAAGCCTTTAATTCCATATGTACGACTTAATGACATAATAGCTAATCTGAAACCTACATCTTGCTTATTTGAAAAGTGGATATTATGAATTTCACTAGGTTTTACAATGTCAGTGGTGCATACCATTCCTGAGTTAGGAATTAATTTTAGTGCTTTCTCCTGATCTTCACGTAATATCGCTCCTTCGTTTCTTTCGTTGTGTCCATATGCAAAAGGTGCGATTTGCACATAATAGAATGGTAATTCTCCGAGTCCCCACTCTTCTCTCCATAGTTTAACCATCGCCGCTAAGCGTTCTGGGTAATCTACATTATAATCATGATTTGATTCTCCCTGGTAGAAAAGAAAACCTTTAATAGTATATTTTTCAATTGGATTTACCATACCATTAAACATTACAAGTGGACGCATCCAATCTTTTTTCCATGCTTTCATACCTTCTTCAGTAAGGTCTATATCCGGATAATTTTTTAGTAATTTTCTTGGCATCCATCCTTCTACTCTTGTTCCTCCCCATGAGCAATTGATAATTCCTATTGGCACATTAAGAACTTTCGTCATATTTTGTGCATAGAAATATGCTACTGCTGAAAAATCTTTCGCATTTTCAGGCACACATTCTTTCCATTTTCCAGGAACATATTCTTCACGAGTCATCGATGCTTCTCTCGATATATTGACTGACCTTATGCTATTTTTATATTCTCCAGAATGCACTATTTCTTTAGTACTATTTTTAATTGGACATTTAGGCCATCCTTTTAGAGGCTGTTCCATATTTGACTGTCCTGAACAAAACCATACTTCACCTATAAGTATATTAGATAAAGTGACAGGAGTACCATCTGAAATAGTTATACTTTGAGGATTAAAAGAAGCAGCTGACGTTGGTATTTTAATAGTCCATCGACCATTTCCATCTGAGATAGTACTATATTGATCTGCCGACCATGATACATTTACTGTTACCTTGGTATTATTATCGGCTTCTCCCCATAATTGCACCTTAGTATTTTGTTGAAGGACTGCATTATCTCCAAGAATTTCTGGCAATATAATTTTAGCATTTAATCCAAGAGAAAGGATTAAAGTAGCAACAAGAGTAATTACTTTTTTCATAAAAATATAAGTTTTATTTTAGTTTTTCTGATAAATCTAATATG
>JBAYDV010000056.1:0-13613 GCA_041668045.1 Bacteroidales bacterium
ATTAAGATTATTACAGGATCGCGACGAAGATTGGTTGGCTCTTTACAATATTTAATATAATAACTAATAACTGTTATAAATATTTACGGTTCAGTTACATATTTCTATGTAAAGGCTTTATTATCAATATAATTTCATTATATTTGCATTGTTTTCATATGTATTGAAAATGATGCATTAATATTGAAATTATAATAATCTAAAAATAGATGAATTCGAAGGAAATTATTATAGCAGGACAAGTGTTACCCTTACGTCTGATAGATAAGATTGAATTGAAAGGCATTTATACAGATGCCTTGTTAAGATATGCTTTTTATGAGGCCGAGTTCCAAGGAAATAGATTTCTGCTACTTGAATCGAAGAAAAATATACGACAGACTCCATTACAATACAAAACAACAGCTGATATCATTCAGTCTAAAACCAGTAAACCATGTGTGTTTCTTTTTGAGGGCCTCTTGTATTACGAGAGAAATAGACTGATAGAACGCGGTGTATACTTTATTGTCAGCAATAAGTTTGTCTTTCTACCTTTTCTTCTGATTAATGCTAAGGCGAAGTCAGAGACAAATATAGAACGGCTTTCTGCAACATCTCAATATCTTATTCTATATCATCTGCAATGCAGTAAACTTGATGGGTATACGCTATCTATGCTTGAGAGTGAACTTCCTTATAAATATGTAACTCTCAGTCGTGCTGTCCGACAACTGGAAGCAATGTACTTAATACAGGTTAATATAAATGAGCATGGAACAAAGTCGATTTATTTTGATAAGGACAATGTTGCTTTATGGAAGAAAGTTGAGCCTATGCTTTATTCTCCAGTAAGGGAGATATATTATATTTACAATACGATTGATTGTGGAGTAATCAGTGGGGTGAATGCCCTGGCTCATTATTCAAATCTTAATCCGGATGAAAATGTTTGTGTGGCTTTAGATAACGATACATTCAAAGCTCTAAAATCAAAGAATAAACTTAAAGGATTGAATAAACAAGACGGCCAGATGATGCTCGAGGTCTGGAAATATCGGCCATTAATATTTTCTAAATATGCTGGTGCGTATTATGTAGATAAATTGTCTTTATATCTTTCGTTGCGCAATGATAAAGATCCGAGAATAGAAAAGGAACTTGAGAATATGTTGAAAAAGATGGGGATAATAAGTTTACAAGAAGAGTAAAATAGCAGAAGAATAATATTTATTACTTGAAGAAAAATTAGAATTTATGGTTAAAGGAATAGATAAATTTAGAGAAATTTTCAAATATTTTACCGATAATTATGTAATTATTGGAGGCACAGCATGTGATGTTGCGTTATCTGGAACAATCATGAAACCTCGTGCTACAGATGACATTGATATGATTCTGATAGTTGAAAATATGACCACTGAATTTACCAAAACATTTTGGAAATTCATAAAAGAAGGAGGTTATAAAAAAGAGAAGAGGAAGAGAGGGGAGGGAAAAACTCCGGCTTATGAATTGTATCGTTTCGAAGACGGGGATGAGGGGTATCCTGTTAAAATAGAATTACTATCCCGTCATTCAGACATATTAGGTCAACCATCAGGTTTCCACATAGAACCGATTCCTGCTGGAGAAGATGTATCGAGCCTATCCGCTATAATGATGGATGAAGCCTACTATAATCTGACTATAGAGAACAGCTATATAAAAGATTCTGTGAGATACGCTTCGCCTTTGGCTTTAATATGCCTTAAAGTAAAAGCATATCTGAATCTTACGGCTGATCGTGCATCAGGAAGACAAGTTAATACCAAGGATATAAAGAAACATCGCACTGATGTGTTGAAATTGGTTGCAACCACAGCTTTTGATGAACCAGTAATAGTGAAGAAGGATATTTTAGAGTTTATCGGTAAATTCATAGTTGAAATGCGCAATTTAATAGATAAAAGACCACAGTCATTGACGGATGCGCTCCAGAGTACTGCAGATGATATAAATGCCTACTTGGATGTTCTTGAAGATGCTTTTGTTACAAATGATGAAAGACAGTAATATATATAATTTAAATGAATCTATGAAAATACAATATGCTTCAGACCTGCATCTTGAATTTGTAGAAAATGCAAGTTACATCAAACATAACCCCCTGAAGGTGAATGGGGATATACTTGTTTTGGCAGGTGATATAGGCTATCTCGGTGATGATAATTATAGCAAGCATCCGTTTTGGCAATGGGCATCTGACAATTACAATCAGGTTATTGCCTGTATGGGGAATCATGAATTTTACAAGTACTATGATATAGCGGCATTAAAGAACGGAGAACATTTGGAAATTCGTTCCAATGTCAATAGTTACTACAATGAGGTTGTTCATATAGGAGATATCGATATTATTGTTTCAACTCTATGGTCTAAAATACTTCTTAGTGAAGCTTATTTTACAGAACAGCTTATATCAGATTTCAGGAGGATAATGTACAATGGTAATCTTTTGACATTTGTTGATTTTAACAAGGAGCATAAAAGATGTCTGGAATTTATAAAATCAGCTGTTGCCAACAGCAAAGCAAACAAGAAAATAGTTGTAACTCACCATGTGCCTTCATTTCAGATGCAATGTCCAAAATTCAAGGATAGTCGTGCTAATGGTGCCTTCATCGTAGAGCTAGAAGATTTCATAATGGATAGTGATATTGACTATTGGATTTATGGCCATTCCCATTATAATATAGATGTCCAGATTGGAAAGACCAAATGTGTATCAAATCAACTTGGGTACATATTTTACAATGAACATACCACGTTTGATGCGGGGAAAGTGATAGAAATATAATCATGGCTAATTATTTTATATAAATATTATATGCAGAAAAAAAATATCAAAATGGAGTTTTCCCCCAATAAATCTTCTTGGTTATCCGAGAAACTTGATGAAAAATCTGTTCTTTTAATCAGAAATATTTTGGTTAAGCAGCAACAGGTTAAAGCTCGCATTGAAGAAGCAGGAACCACTCCTAATATAGATGGTTACATTGAACTACTTGACAATGAAGAGAGAATTATTGGCAAAGTAACTATTCAAGTAAAGCATCTTACAGAACCCACTAAAAGGGGTATTGCTAGTTACCAAATTCCTCAATCTATTTTAGCATACAGAGCGCATAAAAGGAGAGGTAGTTATTTTTATGACATGTGATGTAAATAATAAAATTGTATATTGGAAATATATTGATGAGGATTTTATTCGTAAATGTAAAAATAAAAGAGATCATATTCAAGGAACATATATTTATCATTTCGCTTCTCACGAGAGTCTAACAAAAGAAAATACCAAAGAAGTAATCTCGAAATGGAATCAAATATATGTAGAAAAGAAAGAGTCTATAACTGATAATGTAGAGCGATGTAAAAAGTTCATTGCTTTACACAAGCAGGTTTTCAATAACATACAAATTGAGTTTTTTGGACAAAAGAATTCACATATTGTCCGAAAAGAAACAAATATTCTATTTGATTGGATTAAAAGTGATTTGTCTAAAGACGAGTCTTCTGTAAAACTGTTGGTTGGCAAAGCCGGTGTAGGAAAATCCGTTGTAATCAAAGAATTGATTAGCAAATTAGATAATGAGAAAATTGCAAGTATAGCAATAAAGGCTGATAGTTCAAATATAACTAATGATGAAATTGATGGTTGGTCATTGCAAACATTACAGCAATCAATTGATATAATGTATAATCAGGACAAAATTGTTCTGATTATTGATCAAATAGATGCATTATCACAGTATTTATCAAACGATAGAAATAAGCTTAATAATCTATTAACCATGGTCAATAAATTGCAAGAACAACGACTGAAAGATGTACGAATAGTGATTTCTTGTAGACAGTATGATTTGGAGTACGATGCAACTCTTAAACTTCTAAAAGCGAATTCATCTGCTATTGATTTGTCTGGATTGACTACCAACGAAGTGAAAAATGTTATATCAAGACTTGATTCAAGACTTCCTTCTAAGATGTCAGAACAAACTTTACAAATGCTTAGTGTTCCACAATACTTGATATTTTCTGTAGAATATATAATAAAAACAACTCAAGATGCGAATACAATAATCACATTGAATTGTACAATGAATTATTGGAGTATCTTTTAAATAATGTACCCACTACTATTTCAGCAGGAAAGGTTGAATCTTTTTTGTATAAAATTTTTCATGCAATACAGGATGCAGATACACTGAATCCTACATGGATTACAGAAGCTGTGGACCACCCTTTGAGTTGCTATCTGGCAAGTCGTGGCGTAATAGTATTAGAAAACCATCGTATATCATTCTTCCATCAAAGTTTTTATGATTATGTTCTAGCCAGATATTATGTATCAAAAAAGAAATCGTTCATTAATGAATTACCCTATCAATTTCAAGGTTTGGAAATCCGTTCTACGGTAAAATTGTTATTGGATTTTGAACGTGCTTCTTCAGACAAGATGTATCGGAAAGATTTAGAAATAATCATCTTTTCCGATAGAATTAGAAGTCATATAAAACAGTTAGCGCTATCTGTTGTAGCTTATAGTGATGATATTCGAGGATTTGAAAAGAAAATAGTAAGGCGTCTTTATGAATACGATTATCATTTGTTTGCATTCTTTATTTCCTCTGCAATTTCTGATGATCAATGGTTTTACACAATAGAAGAGTTGATAAAACCATTATTGCCAGAAATGATATTAAAATAAAAAATGTATAGTTCTATTGCAAATTTTTTATGCAATAAAGCTCCTGCTCATGCTGATTCGGTATATGGATTAATTGACAAAATAAAAGATGAAGATACAAAATTAAGGTTAGTCGCTTGGATTATGCATTGTCATAATGATTATTTATCTGAAAATGTACGTGCTTGGTATTTCAAGATAAAAGAAACAAATAACTCTGACCTAGTTTCATATATACATGATGCTATAAAAACAAACTTAAATTTTGCTCTTCAAGAAACAGAAAACTTGCTATATGATTATCTTGTAAGTGACAATAAAACACAAAAGAAACATAATGATTATATGTTAATAGAACAACTGTGTAAATATTTATATGATAATCATCCTAAAGAATTCCTCCCATTATTACATAGGTGCTTTACTAAGATTACCAATGAAAAACGCCTTCCATCTTCGTGTTGGAATTATTTTAGAAATAGTGTTTTTGAACCATGTCAATACGGTTATGTAGAATCAATATATGAATGGCTTGGAAATCTATTGGAACAATATGTTATTGAAGATCCATTATTTGTCAAAACATTGGTTGCAGAATTACTAAATGTGAATGATGAGATGTCTTTAGCACTTGGATTCAGGACAATGGGTGCAAATGTGCACATTTTTGCTAAAAATATATGGCAGATATTATCAGATGATTCAATAATTGACAAATATTTAGAACCAGGTAAATTTGAATATTATTTTCTAAATATGTTGAAAAACTGGTATTATACACTTGACACAGAGAATGCTATAAAGTACCAAAGTATTTTGCTTACTTTCAAATCAGAAAGTGACGGATTGTTTAATAAAGATCGAAGTTATTCTAATTTAATATATAGTCATTTATGGTGGAGAAAATTTATATTGATCTGCAGTACATTATCCTCAGAGGCATTGATACCATCATTGCGAAAATGTAAACAAGAACTTCTCCGCAGATTTGGATATGAGTATGAAAATAAAAAACCTAATCATCAAATAGCATTTGCAAAAATTTGTGGAGGAATAGTATCAGATGAACAATATAAAAGGTTCTCAATTAAAACATGGAGAAACGCATTTCGCCTGAAAAGATCTAACACTGCTAATGGTAAATGCAGGCCGTTTGATGTGAGAGTGCAGGCTAAAGTATTTATGTCATGTGTAGAAGAACGACCGGAATATTTTAAGAATTTTATTTTTGAAATATTTGAAGACAACCAAACTCAATATTTATATAAAGTAAATGGATTACTAGGATTACTATCTAGTGGATGTGATATAATTGAGCTAATTCCTTTATTTAAGCAGTTTCTGAACATAGAATATATTCAATCAAATTCCTATGATTTTGAGCAAATGGCAAAATACTATACAAAAAAGGAGAATATAGTATTGAACGAGATGATACCAATTTTGGCAGAGGTCATAAACAAACCATTTAAACCTCAAAAATTGAATGTGGATTCTAGTTGTGATCAATTGGAACGACGTGTCAATAATATGCTTACGGATGCAATAAATAGTCCACAAGGAATTGTTCTGCATATATTAATAGAAATATTCCTTGTTTCTGCACGACGTACGCAAATTGGTCAACTTTTAATGTCATTGCAGGCAGGTTTATCAGAAGAGCTAAAGCTTCAAGTTATCAGAGTTATTTCGTCAAAAGAATGTTATGATGAAGAATTATTCGATAATTTGTATCCTATATTGATTTCAAATATGGATTCGTCAGCATTACTCATTAATACAAACGCAATACAATTCTACTATTATACTACAAATAGACCTTTTATTAATGAGTACATTAATAAAATTATGTCTGACGTGAATTGCCATGTATTCCTATCACAAATATTCTTCTATGGTACAGCACGTCAAGATGAAGTTGCTAATAAATGTTCCGTAAATTTGGAGAAGGTACTCTCTAATAATGATGAATCTGTTATTGCAAAAATGGTAGAGCTGTCAATAAAATGTTTATCCAACATTGATCTCTCGAATTTATCTAAAAAAATTTTAATAAGATATAGAAATGATGATAGAAAAGACGTAATCCATTCATACCAATTGTTTTGTCACGAGATGCCAGTTGAATGCTTTGATTTGTTTTTAGAGTTATCCGAAAATTGGAAGACAGAAAAACACTTCGAATTGCACGGCCAACTTGAATATATAGAAAAGTGCATCAATAAGTATCCTATAAAATGTTATAAATATATTAGTAAGAATAATTATTGGTTATCTGGAGAGGGCTATTATTTTGAAGACAATGTCGTCAAGGTTTTACTGAAGATTTACAAGAAACTCAAAAATGATGAAGACGCAGAAAGTATGAATAAGATAATGAATGCTTTTGATAAACTTCTTTTGATAAATTCTAGAGTTGTTAATAATGCATTGGAAAAAATGGAAATATCTTAAATCCATAAAGAAAAAAATCAGCCAATTTCAATTTTCACGTGAAAAGTTAACTGATGAAATATTTTTCATCTCTTTGCTCTTTGAGCAATTGATAATCATATTAATATTATCAGCTGAATGTTTAACATTTAAATCATAGATTATAATACTCCACGTAATATTTAAGAAATTCCTTTCGTTTAACGACGAAGTCCAATTTGATATGTTCCCGAACATGAAAAGAATTTCCTTGTCAAATCACATCACTATGCTTAAAGGAAAGCTTCCTGTACTAAAAATGACCACAGTTTACAGTTCTAATGGAGCAGGAAAATCCAATCTGCTGAAAGGAATACATTTTTTGAAGGCTAATGTTACTAAAAGGAATTTTCTAGAAAAAGAAACGTAGAAACTTATTGATATCGCTGATGCGAGGGAGATTTTTTGACTCCTTATTTTGTCCCTCATTCTGCTTTTGATGCATATATGTTCAAAATTGAGTGTAATGGGAAGGTTATTCTCCATAATAGTGATTTTACTTTTGCTGGTAGTGAGGAGAAATCTTTTGAGTTTATGAATTGATTTTGTGATTTGCCTTATCGGCATAAGATTTTTATTGTAGGAGATCATGATGCCTGTATGTATAGTGCTGTTATTGATAATAAATATAGGTTATATAAGAAAATTGGGAGGGAGATAAAGATTAAGTAATGTTTTACCTCAGATGTATTATTTTGGTTTAAGATACTAATCTTTGTGGAAAAGAAGAAAAATGAATGTGTTCATGGACATTCGCTTAATGATGAGTGGATCAAAACGATGTATCAACCCATAGGTCTTGATAAAAATATGCATACAAATAAATTAATTATGCAGGTATATTCATCATCAGATTTTGAAAGTCCTAATATGAATGCCGCATTAAGGTCATTACAAGATCGCGACGAAGATTGGAATGAAGAACGTTTAAATAGAAATAATATTAATCTGAACAATACTAACAAAATTTAGAAGTTTTGCGTTTTTCAAACTTTCCTTTTAATTAAAAATGCATAATATCTAATTTACAATTGGCATATTTGCCAATTGTAAATATTATAATTATCTTTACCAAAGTATAACTTAAAAGTGACGGCAACACTATAAATACGGCATTTTAAATAATGAAAAATAAAATTATAAAAAAATTGGAGACTAAAACAAAAACTAAGGCTCAGATTCTTGACAAACATCATGTATATGTACAGACTCCTGATGGAGAAGTTTTTAATCTTTTATCTAGTATTGGCAAGTATGATAAAGAAGAAACTCGTTTGTACTACCTTCATCTTATTGAAACAATTTTCGATGCTAATTTCTCTGATGATAAGGAAACAATGAGCTCTAGAATATGGAAAGATCTCACACGTAATGGAGTTGATTTCCTTGGAATGAATTCTGGAAATAGACAGAGTGAACGTGTAAGAATTGGCAAACAAATTCGTTTTCTACGTAAAAAAAAAGGAATGGAAGCACGCGAACTAGCACTACTAGCTGGAATTGATGCTGCTAACCTATGTCGTATTGAACAAGGGAAATATTCTTTTGGTATTGATATTCTATCTCGTATTGCTTTTGTGCTCGGAGCACACATAGATCTTGTTGCAAACAAAATATAATTGATTATGGATAAACAAATTTCAGTTAATGACTTCACTATTGAGCGACAATGTGAATTCAAAGGACGTTCTTATTTAGTTCGTGATAATGGTGCAATATTACGAAATCCAAAAATTGAAGGAAGAGTAAGTAAACTTGATAATCAATGGACATTTGGAAGAAAAAATTCAAAAACCGGATATATGATGTTATCCAACGTTAGGGTACATCAAATCGTAGCAACAGCTTTTCACGGAGAGGCACCAGAAGAAAATATGGTAATAGACCATAAAGATACTAACCGTTGCAATAACCGTCCTGATAATCTGGCATGGGTAACAAGACTTGAGAATGTTCTAAATAATCCAATCACAAGAAAAAGAATTGCAATTAAATGTGGTAGTGTTGAAAATTTTCTTAATAATCCTGCAAATTATAGAAACAAATTTGGAGAACCTAATTTAAGTTGGATGTGTACAGTATCAAGAAAAGATGCTACCAATTGCAAAAGAAATCTTGAGCGATGGGCAAAAGTGGATAACAACATGAGTCAATTACAAGGTAAAGGTCTAGGTGATTGGATTTTTAAAGATGAAGAAGCATCAAATAACGATTCATTTAACACAATATGGAATAAAAAAACGTATGGATTAAAAGAATCATTGACAGAGAATGCTATGCAACAAAATTGGAAGATTACAACTGAATTTCCTTTATGTCCGAAGAACGCATCAAAGAATGCTTTGAAAGACTATCTTAATAAGATACACGAAGGTAAATTATTTTGCAAAAATGATGTTTATGAGTCTATAGCTTACATATCAGAGCTTTCAGAAGATAATAATATTCTAGCAGTTATTACATCGAGTAACAATGTAAAAAAATATAGCTTAACTACAGTAACATTTGATAATGGAAAATATATACATTATAATAAAGGTTCTTTTTTTGAGGAGATTGGGGCTATAAAATATATGACACTAGAACTTGGTAAAGATTGGACTGGGGGAGATGTATTTGATGATCAGTGCTAATATGAACATATTGTTCCAAAGTAAACTTTGTTAGGCGGTATAATTTTCAAAAAGTGTGTTTAGTCAATATCCTTCAAACACACTTTTAATATTTATTTAAAATTAATCGTTATTGATAATGTTTATTTCCCAATACAGAAATTTTCAAATATGTTTCCGAGTACTTCGTCTGTAGTGATTTTACCTGAGATGGTTCCAAAATAATATAAGGCTTCACGAATATCTTGCGAAACTAGATCTGAAGGTATTTCCATCTTTAGACCCGTCTTAGCTCTGTTTAAAGCTGCTAAAGAACTATTAAGCGCCTCGAAATGACGAGAGTTAGTCACTAAGGTAGCATTGCCTAAATTCTGACCTAATTTATGCGTATCAACTAAGATTTTTTTCAATTTATCGATACCTAAACCTTTTTTAGATGATACAGGTAGTACTGCAAGAGGAGAGAGACCTGCTTCTTCAGCTAAGGTCTTAATCTCTGAGAGAGTATTTGAGATATAATTATCTTTATCCTTTACAGTATCTATTTTATTAAGAACTATTATAACCTTTTTATTATCTATAGAATCCGCTTGAGAAATATGCTCTGCTAAATTAGTAAGGCTACTCTTAAAATACTCAGGATATTCTGGATCAAGCATAAAAATGATTAAAGAAGCCTCACGAATCTTCTTATAAGCACGTTTAATACCGATAATCTCAATCGTTTCAGTAGCATTTCTAATACCCGCAGTGTCTATAAATCTAAAAGTGATACCATCAATATTAATAGTATCTTCAATACTATCACGAGTAGTACCATGCACAGGAGAAACTATAGCTCTTTCTTCCCCAAGCAATGTATTTAACAAAGTACTTTTGCCAGTATTAGTAGCACCCGTAATCGTCACTGGCACACCATTTTTAATAACATTACCTAATTTAAAACTTTGCACTAAACCTTTTACGTGAATAATAATTTTATTAAGTAAATCTTCGAGCTGTTTTCTATCTGCGAATTCAACTTCCTGATCACTAAAATCTAATTCCAATTCCATTAAAGAAACTAATTTAAGAAGCTCTTCACGCATATTAGCTAACTCCTTAGAAAAACCACCTTTCATCTGATGCATAGCCACATTATGAGCAGCCTCTGTCTCAGAAGCGATCACATCAGCCACTGCTTCAGCTTGAGTCAAATCCATCTTACCATTTAAGAATGCACGTTTAGTATATTCTCCAGGTTCAGCATTTTTAGCACCATTTTTCAAAAGCAACATTAATATCTCATTAATAATATAGCTAGAAGCATGACAAGATATTTCTACAGAATCCTCTCCAGTAAAAGAATGAGGGTTTATAAATACAGAAACCAAGACTTCATCGACTAAATTACCAGCATCATTTAATTTATCTACATCTTTACTATAATTAATAGTCCCAAAACGAATTTTATGACTATCAGTCTCAGAAATAGATTTTTTTCCAACAGGTACAAATATTTTATCAACTATTTTAAAAGTATCTGGTCCAGACACTCTAATAACGGCTATAGCACCAGTTCCATTAGGAGTAGCCAAAGCACAAATAGTAGAAGTATAATCTTTTTTTGAATCTTTCATTTTACAATATTTAATATAAATATTAAAATACTACTTTCTTCTCAAACTAACAACATTTTCTACATGATGCGTATGAGGGAACATATCTACAGGCTGAACAGCCAATATATCATACTCCTCTGAAAAGACCTCTAAATCTCGAGCTTGAGTAGCAGGGTTACAGCTAACATACACCATTTTAGCAGGTGCTGCTTTAAGTATTACTTTAGCCACATCTGGATGAATCCCAGCCCTTGGTGGATCAAGTACTATTAAATCAGGAGTACCACCATGTTCAGATATAAAGTCCTCAGTCAATATATCTTTCATATCACCAGCGAAGAAATCACAATTCTCTATATTATTATTCTTAGCATTCACATTAGCATCATTAATAGCCTCCTGCACATATTCAATACCTATAACATTTCTAGCATTTTTAGATAGAAACAGGGCAATGGTACCAGTGCCAGTATACAAGTCATAAATACGTTCATCACCTTTCAAGTCGGCGAAGTCCCTTACCACAGAATATAATTTATAAGCCTGCAAAGAATTCGTCTGGTAGAATGATTTCGGGCCAATCTTAAAACGAAGATCTTCCATCTCCTCATAAATAGCATCATCACCAGCGAAATTTACAACATCCAAATCGGATATATTATCATTAGCTTTAGTATTAATAACATAATGTAATGACTTGATTTGAGGGAACTTAGCTAAAAGAGCATTTAATAAATCTATAACTTTTTCATTACCAGTATTTTCATCCTTTTCCCCAAGAGAAGTAACTACTAAAGTAAGCATTACATCACCCTTAACATTATTTCTAATGATTAGATTACGCATTACACCTACTTGTTCCCTTAAATTGAAAAAAGACAAGCCATGCTCTATAGAATAAGCTTTAACGAAAAGACGAATCTCATTAGAAGGCTCATCCTGAAGATAACACTTATTAATATCTAACACTTTATCGAAATGTCCTCCTAAATGGAAACCTAAACCAAATCCTTTAGGATTATGATTAACCATAGAATATCCTTTTCTTAGGTGTCTAGGAAATACTCCATCCTTGAAATCATTTGGATCTAATTCTGTTCTTCCAGAGAAAAAATCATCAGGATCTTCACCATCCATAATCCATTTTCTATCAGAAAAAGTATATTCAAGTTTATTTCTATAACCAGTCGTTCTATCAGAACCTAAGATAGGAGATATCTCAGGTAATTTAAGATGACCAATCCTATTCAATTGGTCTTCCACCTGCTGTTGTTTATGTTTAATTTGAAGTTCATAAGGAAGTGACTGCCATTTACAGCCCCCACAGAGCTCAAAATGTTCACAAAAAGGTTTTATTCTATCAGGAGAGGGTTTAATGATCTTCTCAATACGACCTTCCATATAGCTAGATTTTTTTCTAACTACTTTAATATCTAAAATATCGCCTGGTATAGCGAAAGGTACGAAAAGCACCTTTCCATCGACATGTGCAAGTGATTTGCCTTCAGCTGCAAGATTCTCCATCGTGATATCATGCAAAACTACTTGTGGTTTTTTCTTTCTCATAGGCGCAAAAATACTAATAATTCATATTAGTATCATATATATTTAATAAAATCATACAAATATTTCAAAAAACGCTATAATTCAAATGGTTTGCCATACATATTATTAATCCACATAGAGAATAATTTATCTGTAACCTGATATGACTTATTAACTTCTGTAACTAAGTCAGAATCGAGTAATTTTTTAATAGAAGCCTGTACAGAACTAGCTGAAGGGAGATTATGACGCTTTATAAATTCTGAGGAAGTAATTTTTTCTGCTAATCCATCGATAGCTATAGCATAGAGTAGGGCCTTTCTATTTTCAGGTATATTAGATAATATTTCTCTAAAAATAGTAGAGTGTTCCATAATCATATTATCAATAACTTCTTTTAACATACTAATAGTACATTCTTCTCCTTCTAATGTATCTGTGAAAGCTTCATTAAATGTTTTTTGAACATAATAAGTATGACCTTGAAATAAATTATGAATTCTCTCTACTGTCGCTTCACTTATTTCTTTTTCTCTTTTTCGAAAATTATTCACTATAAAAGGAATATAAGCTTCCATTGATATAGCTTTTAACTCCATTATAGATGCACTATTATAAAATGGTCTTGCATTAGAGGTAAACATAGACTGCATCATATGACGTTCACTACCTGCG
>JBAYDV010000057.1:0-13081 GCA_041668045.1 Bacteroidales bacterium
ATCACTATCTCTCTTAGAAATGATTCAGAATCTAATCTGATTGATTTATCTCATCGTACCAGAAAAGTAATTGATAAAATTAACAAAGAATTAAAACCATACGATGTTAATATCTCTATTAGTAAAGATACTGCTGAAAAGATGGAGAAAAATATAAACCAAATTATTAATCTAGCTATTTTGGGAGGCCTGCTAGCTATGTTAATTCTCTGGTTTTTCTTAAAGAATTTCAAATTAGTCTTTTTTATAAGTTTATCTATTCCTATTTCAGTATTCACAGCTTTCAATGTGTTCTACGCAGCAGGTCTTACTATTAATTCATTATCATTAATGGGAATAGCTCTCGCTGTAGGTATGTTACTGGATAATAGTGTGGTCGTATTAGAGAGTATTTATAGAATATCTACATCTGGTAGTAGTCCAGAATCTGCGGTAACCCAAGGAACAAAAGATGTAAAAAGGTCGATATTCGCAGCCACTCTAACCACGATTACAGTATTCTTACCTTTTGTATTTTCTGATAATTATTTAATAAAAATGATAGGAAATAATATCGGAATATCTATTATTTCTACATTAATTATATCTCTTTGCGTAGCTTTACTTTTCGTTCCTATGGTTTCTTATCTGGTCCTTAAGAGCAAGAAGAGTAAAACTGTTTTTGAGTCTAAAGTCTCAATCTTTAGTAAGCCTATACAATTTTATATGGTAGGTCTAAAAACATGTATGAGACATGTAGGTACAGTTCTAATATCTGCTATAAGCTTATTTTTAATAGTTTTAATATTAGCTCTAACTTCAAATACCGAAAAGACTCAATCTATTAAATCTGACAGCTTCGTTATTAACATAACCATGCCACCATCTTCTTCTTTAGAAAATACAGATGCTTTAGTTTCTAATCTAGAAAATCTTTTAAATAAGATAGATGAAAAGAAAGAAATATCTTCAATGATTCGTGATAATATGGCTGTGGTAACATTCAAATATGACGATAAATTAATAAAAGATAAAAAGGAGATTGATAAATTAAGATATCGTATTGAAAATATCACAAGAGACATAAAAACTGGTGAAATAACTGTATCTGATGCTTTATCTGAGGGAAATAATTCAGATGGATCTATTAGTGGTCAAGGTCAGTTTTTAAGAATGATGGGCATTGGTGATAAAAATGAACGCATACAAGTCAAAGGAATGGATTTCGATATGATGCAAATCGTCGCTCAAGATCTGGCTTCTCAATTAAAACAACAAGACTATATTCGTTTTGCTAGAGTAGCATATACTC
Organism: Bacteroidales bacterium; assembly: GCA_041668045.1. Classification (GTDB taxonomy): domain Bacteria; phylum Bacteroidota; class Bacteroidia; order Bacteroidales; family UBA932; genus JBAYDV01. The sequence goes on from JBAYDV010000057.1 coordinate 1,292, forward strand.
CCAAACAGCCTGAAGTCATTATGAACTTTTCTCCAGAGTTATTAAAAGCATATAATATTTCAAATACAGATATTACAAGTTCCATAGCTAATATGGATAAAGAAAGGAACTCTGGAACTCAATTTAAAGTAGGTGATACTAACTATGATATAATTATACGCGATAAAGCTGAAATCTTAAAAGAACAATTAAATCAGGACAAGAAAAATGATAATCCTAGTATTTCTGAACTAGAAAATCAAATAATAAAAAGTTCTGAGGATAATGTAGCTTCTTATAAATTGAATAACATATCAAGCATTACTAAACAAGGAGGACGGTCTAAAATTATTAGAAAGAATCAAGAAAAAGAAGTAGATGTATATTATTCATTCACTCCTAGTATTAAATCTTCAAAAAAACTTGTAAAAGGTTATCAAGAAGATATAGATGATATGATTTCTAATTATAAAATTCCAAATAATATAGCACTTAAGGTATTTCATAAAGAAGATGATTTAAAAGATTTTAAATTTCTTATTCTTGCAGCCTTTATCTTAATATTTATGATTTTATCATCTGTTTTTGAATCTGTTTTCACTCCTCTTGTATTAATGTTTTCTATTCCTTTAGCTGCTACTGGAGCTTTACTAGCTTTATTTATAACAGGAAATGGTATCTTAACTGCTAACACATTGACTGGTTTCTTAATTCTCCTGGGTATAGTAGTAAATAATGGTATTATTCTGATTGATTATGCTAAAATTTTGCAAAAAAGAGGCTATAACAGGAATAGAGCCTTATTAACTTCTGGTATATCAAGAATACGTCCTATACTTATTACTACGATTACCACTATAGTAGCTATGTTACCTATTGCCCTGGGTAAAGGGGAATATTCAGGTGTTATTGGTGCTCCTTTCGCCATAACGGTAATCGGTGGTTTATTGTTTTCTGCTCTACTTACATTATTTATCGTTCCTACTGTATATATGGGGATGGATAATTTTCTTACCTGGTATAGAAATTTGGATAAAAGACTTAAACTCCTACATATAGTTATCGCATTAGGTTTATTTACTTTTATTTATTTCGAAGTTCCTGTTATGGGATGGAAAATAGCATATATGGTTTTAGTTATAATACTAATTCCTTTAATAACATACTTTGTTCAGATAAGTTTAAGAACTGCAGATAAAACTCTTATTTCTGACGATGATGAAATTAATATAGTTATTCGTAATCTTGTTAAAATATATGATTGGCCTCAACGTGTTTCTAGAGAAATAACAGGAGGAAATAAATTAAATGAAGATTTCGGTGATAATATTAATTTCCATAAGTTTAAAGATTTTAGAAATATAGTTTGGGAAGTCTTTTTATTACTATTCACTATTTATCTTACATATTTTTCTATAAGTGCTAAATTCTGGATATTTATTCTTTCTTTCTGTATATATTTCATGATTAGAGATATCCTCTCCAAATTATATGTATTTTGGCAACATAAAGCTAAGAATAAAGAGAATAAGCGTTCTAAGAGTATTAAAAGGATACTTCAAGTTAAGAATATGTTGTATTGGGTGCTTCCTTTTATGATTCTTATGGTCTTGGCCTACAAACTTTCTAATACAGCTTTAATTATAATCGTTGCTATTATTTGGTTTTTCTTATTGAAAGTTAAGAAAACTTCTAATTATATTTATAAAAACAATGTCAATGTAAAAAGGGTTACAGGAAAGCATAGTAAAAGAAAAGCTTTTTGGTATAATTTAGTTCTTAATATTCCATTAATCGGTAAACGTAAAAAACCATTTAAAGCTCTTCACGGAGTTTCACTAGAGATTAAATCTGGTATGTTTGGCTTGTTAGGCCCAAATGGGGCTGGTAAATCTACTATGATGAAAATATTATGTGGGATTTTAGAGCCTAGTTATGGATCCATATTCATTAATGGCTTAGATACAAGAAAATATAGAGAAGAATTACAGAGTACTATTGGTTATTTGCCTCAAGAATTTGGTACATATGAGAATATGACCGCTTGGGATTTCCTTGATTATCAAGCTTTATTAAAAGATATTTCAGACACTAAAATTCGTCATGAAAGATTAGAATATGTCTTAAAGGCCACCAATATGTATGAGCGTAAAGATGATAAAATCAGTGCTTTCTCTGGTGGTATGAAACAAAGAATAGGCATAGCTCTAATTCTTTTACATCTACCGAAAATTCTTATAGTCGATGAACCTACAGCCGGACTAGATCCTAAGGAACGTATTAGATTCAGAAATCTTTTAGTAGAACTTAGTAAGAATAGAATCGTGATTTTCTCCACTCATATAATAGAAGATATAGCCAGTTCATGTAATCAGGTAGCTATAATTAACCATGGAGAATTAAAATATTATGGTAATCCAATAAATATGGTATCATTTGCTGAGAATAAGGTTTGGACGATTAATATTAGTAAAGAAGATTTTGATAAATATCTGGATTTAAGTAAAATAGTTAATCACGTACCTATGGAAGATTACATTAAAGTTAGATATATATCTTCAGAGAAACCATATAAAACTGCTATTTTAGTAGAGCCAAATTTAGAGGATGCTTATTTATGTATGCAGAAAAATTTATAGTGTATTAAAAATATAATAATGATTAATAAACATATATTTCATAATTTACCGATAATTTTTAAATATAATTTTAAAATTATTTTTTCAGGAAAGTTCTTCTGGTATGTTATAGCCTCAGTAGCTATATTTCTTGGATTATTATATATAGTAGCTGCTAGTGGACAAGACCTGAATACTTCTTTAGTTTTTCGTCAAATATTAGTACCTGCTATCTTACTTATTTTTTACCCTACAGTTTTTGGAATTCAAAATGATGCAGATAGTAAAATCCTGGAAATTCTTTTCGGAATACCTAATTATAGATATAAAATCTGGGGTGTCAGGTTATTGATGATATATGCGATAGCTATAATTTTAGTATTATTTTTATCATATATCGCTATAATATTTTTATATCCAATAAATCCATTTTCTATGACATTTAATGTGATATTTCCTCTTCTATTAGTTGGAAATATGGCTTTCATGTTCTCTACTCTTGTGAAAAATGGAAATGGAGCAGCTATCATAACTATTTTTTCTGTAATTCTATTACTTATATTTAGTAGTGGAGCATTAGAAACTTCTCAATGGAATGTTTTTTTAAACCCATATGGTGAATACACTAAAATACATCCTATGATTTGGCATAATACCATTATTAAAAATAAAATTATATTATTAGTAGCTTCTATTATATTTTCACTTACAGGATTATTAAAGCTTCAAAAAAGAGAAAGTTTCATCTAAGTTAGAACTGACTTATGTATTTATATTGCTAAATGGTCTCAATTGTATGTTTTATTTGGATATAAATTATATATTACCTATTTTTAATTTATTAAAAAATTTACATCTATTAAAAGTCTAACTACAGAACGAACTTTTAAATTAATATGAATAACGACCTATCTATACCCTTGGAGATTGATAACTCATTAATTGATGGGATTGTTATTTCTGAAGGAAATCATCCTGGGAAAGTAACCTATATATCTGATACTTTCTATAAATTAACTGGGTATTCTAAAGAAGAATTGGCTGGAATGTCAGCATTAGCTATTTTTAAAAAAATAATCTACGAAGATGATTATATTAGTTTCTTTAGTGAAATGGCAGATGCTATAGAACAAAAAAACGATAAAGTTCATATTACTTTTAGAATAGTTGATAAATCTGGTAAAATTAAATGGATCGAAGATATAGCTAAATATACTTACGATAAAGACTATAATTTATCAAAGAGTTCTATAATATTATTGGATGTTAGTTATACTAAAAATATACAAATAAATAATGACAATAGATCTGTCTATCAAAAAGCTATTATAGAGGCTTCATCTTTTCTTGTTAATCCTAAAACAGATTCCATACCCAATGTTCTAAAAATAATATTGGAGATTACCTCTGCTACCTCAGTATATATATATATAAATCATTCTGAGAATAATAAGATAATAAGTAATATAGAATATTTCCTTTCAAATAATCCAAATACTGAAATATTACCTGATTATAAAAGAATTGATTTTAAAAAGGAAGGACTGGAAAGATGGCTAGATAAATTTAATAATAAAGAATTCATATTTGGAAGTATGGATATATTTCCAAATGATGAGAGAATTTTTCTATCAAAAGCCAACTTTCTATATTTTACAGCCTTTCCTATATTCTTTAATAAAAGTTTATATGGTTTTATAAGTCTCGGCTATACTGATAAATCTTATAAATCTGGTAATTCGACTTTCGCTTTTCTAAATTTTATGTCGAGGATTTTATCAACTTTTTTTATGTATAGAAAAAATAATAAAAACCTCGCGATCCATAGTAAATACGAAAAAGGTTTATCTATGTGTTCTCAGTTAGCTTTAGAGAATGATGACAATGTCACTAATATGATATTAAAAGTCGTTAGTAGAACTATTCCTGTTCAATATTTAGCCGTTATTGAGAATACTGATAATAATACTAGATTCAAAATCACTCACGAATTATCAGATTCTAAACAATACATTAATTCTTCTAGGTCATTTAAAGAAACTTTTAATCCTAACGTTCTTCTTCCTATTTTAGATGATTTATCTAATGGCCGTATAGTAATGCTAAAATCTGACGATTTTTCTCATTCATTAGCCGATATGGTTAAATATAAATTCAATATGCAGACATTTATACTCATTCCTTTTTTCGTAGAAGGTAAATGGTTTGGCTGTATTTCTCTTGGATTTCATTATATTAATGATAACCATATTTTAAATAAAGATTCTCTATTTTCTTTAGGCAATATCCTTGGTACTTATTATTCAAAAAAACATTTTAGAGAAGCACTTATTAAAAGTAATGAAGAATTAAAAGAAGCTATAATGACTAAGGATCAAATGCTATCAATTATTAGCCATGACCTTAAAAATCCAATGAATAGCATTTTAGGATTTTCCAGCCTTATTACAGATATTATAAATACTGCCACAGATGAAGATATTCAAATAGCTTCTAAAAGTATAGACATAAATGACATTCAAGAATATAATAATGTTATTCATCAATCATCTATAGAACTTATATCCTTATTAGAAAATATATTAATCTGGTCACGTACTTTAAGAAATAAGATTCATCCAATGTTTACTCAAACTAATATTTACGAAGTATGCTCGACTGCAATAGCTATCAACGCTGGGATAGTAAAAAATAAAAGAATTAATATAATACTTGAAGTTCCAAATAATATTAGCATAGTATTAGATATGAATATGCTTAAAACTATAATTAGAAATTTATTATCTAATGCTATCAAATTTACTAATGAAGGTAAATCTATAAGAATTTCTGCGTTACAAAATAAAAGCACAACTACAATATCTATCAAGGATGAGGGTATAGGTATGTCAAAAGATACTCTAAATCATTTATTTAATAAAAATGATATAAACTCTAAACAAGGTACTAATGGAGAAAAAGGTACAGGACTTGGATTATTAGTAGTAGATGATTTTATTAAAAAGATGAATGGAGAAATCAAAGTAGAAAGCACTCTAAACGAAGGTTCTACTTTTCAAATTATTTTTCCAAATGATAATACAGAATCATAAAACTAACTTTAAGTCAGTGTAAAATACAATTGTAAACTAATCATATTAATATAGATAATATTTAGAAGATAATTTTCTAAATGGCTCTACATCTTTATAAAGTTTCATTTTTATATCATCAAATCTATAATTCTTTCCAAATACTTTACGATAATAATCAGTTCCTAAGACTTTATCATACATATTAAATCTAGAAGTATTAGCCATCTTATACAAATCTCTATCAGGATACATCTTATTAAGTTCTTCTATAGCTATAAACTGTATATCTATAAGATGTGCTATAGATAGATCATCAATATAAATCTGTACACCTCCCAATATAGTTCCTTTTCCAAGACCATAATAAGGTTTGAAATAAATCGGTCTGAAGTTTAATCCAGGAAGTCTTCTAGAATTCATTCTTTTAGCGAAAGTTACTGCATCAATATTCTTTCCTCCTATAATCTGAAAAGGTAAAGTATATCCAACTCCTATAGAATATACTCCAAGCTCTCCTAAAATACCAGTAGCAGGATAACAATATGAAGATACTATACTCGGAATATGAGGAGAAGTTAAAACCCATGGCAGGCCAGTATCTCTAAAATCCATATTTCTTTTCCATCCCTCCATTCTTATAACTGATAAATCACACTTTAAACTCTTTCCTCTTTCATCTTTTAATAAACCTTCTCCATTAATAAACTCAGCTAATTCACCACAAGTCATACCATAAATATAAGGAATAGGATACTTACTAACGAATGAATAAAAACCATCCTCAACTATAGACCCCTCTATTTTTAATCCTGTTAAAGGATTTGGTCTATCTAACACGATTACCTTTATTCCATTCTCAGCAGCTGCTTCCATAACCTCTCCCATAGTACTTATAAAAGTATAAGAGCGACAACCATTATCCTGAATATCATAAACTAAAACATCTATACCATCTAACATAAGTTTAGAAGGCTTCCTAGTCTGACCATATAATGAAAATACAGGTAATCCAGTCTCCTTATCTTTAGTATAAAGTACATAATGACCCGCAGGCTCACTTCCCCTTATGCCATGTTCAGGTCCATATAAAGCCACTAAATTTACATTTGAAGCTTCATATAATATATCAACAGTAGATTTTAAATTATGATCAACACCCGTAGCATTAGTAATAAGTCCTACTCTCAATCCTTTTAGAATATCAAAATTATGCTCCCTTAATACTTCGATACCTGTTTTAACTAATGGCTCATCGCTAGGCTTAGCATATAATGCAGAAACATTAAAATGCATTAAAAATATTAGGCATAAAATACTTAATACTAAATAATTAAGATTATTATATTTTTTCTTTTTTTCCATAAATCGCATCAACTTTAATAAGAGCAGTAACTATTAAGGTAGCTATACAGCAAAGCATCACCCACCAGAAAAAACCAACATAGCCAATATGATCTTGAATCCATCCCGCTGCCATACCAGGAAGCATCATACCAAGAGCCATAAAAGCGGTACATATAGCATAATGTGAAGTTTTACTTGGACCTTCTGCAAAATATATTAAATATAACATAAAAGCAGTAAACCCGAACCCATAACCAAACTGCTCAATGAAAACGCAAGCATTAATAACCACCATAGAGATAATATTACTCATATCAGGCTGAGCCATACTAAGATAGCAAAAAACCACACATGGCAATGTTAAAGATAAAGCCATCGGCCACAGCCACTTTTTAAGCCCGTCTCTAGAGACCAATATACCACCTAAAATACCACCTAAAGTTAATCCTATAATCCCTATCGTGCCATAAACAAAACCGACTTGCATCGTAGAAAGTCCTAAACCACCTACTTCTTGACTATCTAATAGAAAAGGTTGTATTATTTTAACTAACTGAGCTTCTGGCAATCTAAATAAAAGCATAAACAATACCGCTATAAAAACATCTTTTTTTTCAAAAAATGAAACAAAAGTATTTATAAAACCATGCAATATACTCTTTCCTGACATCTTAGAAGAAGACAGCTGCGAAGCATCAGAAGACATCAATTCATATGAACTCTTATCCAAAGAAGGACGTGGCAATATCCACCTATGGTATAATGTTATCAGTAAAAAGAAAACAGAAATCATTAAAAAGGTTATAGACCACGCACGTGGTATATCTCCTAATCTAGTTTCAAGTGCTCCAGCTACTATAACTAAAATTCCTTGACCAAAAATAGTAGCTAATCTATAAAAAGTACTTCTTATACCAACGAAAAAAGACTGCCGGGAATGATCTAAAGCCAACATATAAAAACCATCCGCAGCTATATCATGAGTAGCAGATGAAAACCCAATAATCCAAAAGCCTATTAGAACATAACGTACATAATTATGCACAGGTATAAGAAAGGCCACAGCTGCCAAAGCTATGGCTATAATTAACTGCGTTAAAATAATCCACCACCTCTTAGTCTTTATGATATCTACAAAGGGACTCCAAAAAGGTTTAATCACCCATGGAAGATATAACCAACCAGTAAGATAAGCTAGTTCAGTATTCGACATCCCCATCTTCTTGAATAATATCACAGATATAGTATTAACTACTATATAAGGCAAACCCTCTGCGAAATAAAGAGTTGGTATCCATGCCCATGGATTTATATTTTTGACCTTAGATAGCAGCATAGTTTTAAAATTTAGTATTTTCTAACAAGTTGAATATTTTTATAATATTTATTTAATATTTCTTTATAATTATATCCTTTTAAACCCATCAAAGAAGCTCCTATCTGACACAAACCTACTCCATGTCCCCATCCTGCTCCAAATAGTATAAATTTCTGAGGTACTTCACCAGAATTAATCTGTTCCTTTTTTACAACAAAAGCTGAACTATATAAACATGATTCGGAAAGGACTTTTCTAATTTCCAATTCTTTACCTATAATTAAAGACTTTTGAGTACCTACTATTTTTAATTCTATAATTCTTCCTGAAGGGCCACGACGTATAGGTATTAAATCTAAAATCTCTCCAAAATTATCATTAAGATTTTTGCTTATAAGCTTTCTAATCTCATCTTGAGTATAACTTACATTCCAACGATAATAATTAGTCGTTTCTTTATCAAAATTCACCATAAAATCGCTAGCTTGTTCTTTATTTTCATACCCACAGAAAGCAGGAGGAAACGATAAAATCCATTTTTCAGCATCACTTTCATTAGTTAAATCCAACTCATGCCCAAATAGTTTTTTATCCTCTGCAGCATCTTCATCTGAACAGCATCGAACACTCTGCAAATAATCTTTATCTATATCTTCCCAACATGAAGAATACAACTCAGACCTTCCACCACAACACTTCGAATAAACAGCATTACAGATATTTCCATCACATTCCATTACCTCACCCCAAGTATCTTCTATAATCTCTCTAGCTTTAGATATAAATTTTTTATCTATTCCATGGTAACGCTGACAGTGATCATCTGCACAAACATCAAATTCTTGATGATCTTCATGTCCCTGCCATGTAATTAATTTATCATCATTATCCACTTTAGCACTATTATTTAAATTCTCTGCATCTTCTATAGAATTACGTTTCTCTATAGTAGCCATAAGCCAAGAACGAGAAATAATACTATGAGCTTTTAAGAATTCGATAGGAGCATTAGGAGCCATCTCAGAAGCAATAACACTTGTTAAATAATCCTCTATACCGATTATATTAATAGCATTTAATTTATTATAAGACACGATAATCACCAAAGAACCTTGAAATTTCTCATTTTCCAAACGTTCCCAATGGAACCCCTTACCTATCTTAACTTTTTCTATTTCATAAATCCCCTTATCATAATCTTCTGGGAAAAAATTCAAAGCGGCATAATCACTACCATTCCACTCTATCATATTATTATGATACTTAAAATTCTGCCGTCCTCTAATACTTATATCTCCCAACTTATATTCAGTTAAGAAATTAACAGAAACTTCATTATCTTCTACAATACCTACACTAACACTCTTTTGAATACGACTTAGCTTAGTTTTAAATTTCTTAATTATACTTTGAACTTCAGTAAAATCGATAAGCACTTCATTCATAATTCCTAAGATATCATCAGAAGTAACTTTATGAAAGTCTTCCTCCAAAGGAGTTATAATCACACCTGCCATCTCTACTGAAGCAGGACTAATCATTAATCGGTCTCTCCCTTTAGCGTAATAACAATGAGGTCTATGACCTTTACGAGCGAAGATAATAGTCTTCCATATACCATCAGACTTACTCGTCAAAACATTTATCATCGGCTCTATATCATCCTCCCTGATATTCATCGAAGAAAATAAAGTATCGAATACTTTATTCATCCCATCCATAGTACTAGATTCGATATAAAAAGCAGCTCGTGGACCATTAACTAAAGTAGCACAAATAGTATCAACATCTGAATAAAAGACTTTCTTCTTAAAATTATCGATATTATTTAATAATGGTAAATTTCCTTTTATCACAGCTTGAAAATGTTGATGGTCAGGAGCCGATGCACCACATCGTGGTCCATTATAAAAGATATCATAATCATCCAACTCTTCAGCCATAGCCAACATATCCTTATAATACCAATGAATAGTTTGGGACTTATGCATATCATTAACTATCGTCAAATGCCTTCTAAAAATAGGATAAGGATTAACTAAAACATTATAAATATCTCCAGAAGGAGCATGAAATTTTATATCTTTCTGAACAGATGGTCTATTTTCCTCACATAAATAACATTTTCGGTGTTTAATAGTCTCACTATCCACCTTCGCACCAGAAGAAAAAATTCTAGCATAATTACACTGGACATTAACTTTAAACGATCCTAAATCAAGTTCCTTTACTTTTGTTTTCTTTAAATTTGCATAATTATCAGCGACTAGTTCCCAATTAGCCAACTGGTCTTTAAATAAAGCTTCGATATCCATATTAGTCATTTATTTTTTTCCTATATTCTAACTCCAAAGATCTAATACTATCCTTATAATAATTATATCTATTCATCTTTTCTCGACTAAGAGAAGCATCTGAATTTCCATTCCATCGTCTGCAATTATATAAAACATCATAAATTCTAGCTATCTTATAATTAGAAGAAATACGTAAAGCCATAGCATAATCCTCTCCATAGCTAACGTTGGGAAATAGAATCTTTCTCACTATATCGGTATAAAAGGCTCTTGGAGCTCCCAGGCCATTAATTCTCAATGCATTATTATGTCCATTCTCTGGTGTCCACTCTTTATGGTCGATTATGCCAGCAGGAAGTACATTCTCATCAAAATCCGTCATCCTATAACTTCCTATAACCATCGCTGCACCAGTCTGATAAAACTTATCCACAATAGTCTGCAACACATTATCATCCGAATATGTATCATCACTATCCAACTGCACAGCAAACCTACCACACTCCTTATTCTCACACGCTTCATTCCAGCACCCACCTATACCTAAAGTATTAATCTCAGGCAATAAGTGTAGTATCTTCGAAGGACATACATCTTTCAGAGCATCAATAATCTCCCCCGTACCATCAGTAGAATGATTATCTACGACGATTATATTATATGAAAACTTCGTTTTCTGTCTAAGAGCAGATGCTATAGCCTGGGCAATGGTAGCCCGCCTGTTGAACACTGGTATTACCACACTCACCTCACGAGGAAACTCTAGGCTATATTCACACTTTTCTAAAACAGGTTTTAGAAAAGCCCCGACTGCCTTCAAATGAGCAGTAGCTATTCTTTCCATCTCCTTTTGGATATTCGCATTCTTAGGATCTACATAATCATATATTTTTTCTCCAGAGCGGCGTCTATCTAACTCATACTCAGAATACAAAGGCTCATTAATATGATAAATACTCTTTCCCGGTCCATCTATTCTAGAAAGTCGAAGAGTCAAATCATACAAAGCACCATACTCATAATCCACATCCATCTCTCCTACTATCCTCCTCACTACATCAGTACGAAAAAAACGGACAGCTCCGAAATCGAAGTCATCACGCAGACTACCTTTCTGATAATCTATTACGGGAGCTGCTTCTATAATACCTGATGAAGAC
>JBAYDV010000058.1:0-12729 GCA_041668045.1 Bacteroidales bacterium
AAAGGTCATGGTCCTAATGAATTAAGTAGTTTTTTGTTTGCTTATCCAGATAGTAAGCATAATAGAACATTCATTTTAGATGAATCAAATTTTCTTTATAGTTTTGATAGTACTTTAGAATTAATTAAACATAATGTAATAGATTTTGGTTGGGAAGATAATATGAATAATTCTTCTGATTTTAATAACCCTAAAAATTACAATGTAATGGAATTAGTTTCTTTTGGCGTGGATTATACATATATAAATGATTCTATATTAATGATCCCGGTTAATGTGATTCATAGAAAAACTTCAAAAAATGGTTTCGTAAATAGTAAGGAATATGATGAAGGACACATATTTGGTTTATTAAATTTAAATAGCATGAAAGTTGAAAAAGTGTTTGGTAAATATCCATTTATTTATAAAAATAAATCAGTTCCACATTTGGAAAATTTTCGATATTCTATGAATAAAGATATAATATATGTTAATTATGCTATTGACTCTTTAATATATGTATATAAATATCCTGACAAATTATTATATACATTTGGATATGAATGTAATAATGTCAACAGAGATTATACAATAACTAGAAAAACAAATGCAGATAATGCTTTTTATAAGGATATAAAAGAATGCAGACTTAATTCTGGTTTAAATTATATACCTCAGGTAAATTATTTAATACGTACATATATGATTAATATAGATAGTGGAGAGTCTGGTTTACAAATATACAAAGACAATGATTTAATAGGAGATTTTAAAATGCCAGCTTTCTATATTTTTTTAGGTTATTATGATAATTTTTATTACGGAGTTAGATTCAAACCAATAGAAACTATGAATACTACAAAATTCATCTTTTATAAATTTGCAATACGATAATTTTAGAGTTATGGTGAAAAAAATATTAATATTTAATATATTCATTTTATTATTATCTTCATGTGTAAATAGTTATGAAAATTATGCATCAAAAATTATAAAAAAATGGTCGGGAAAAGAAATTGTTTTTCCTAATGAAAATATTTTCACTTCTTATGCAAATGATACGGTTAGTTATAAGATACCACAAGCTAATTATAAGATTTTGGTATATGTTGATTCTATAGGTTGTATCAGTTGTAAGTTAAAATTAAATAAATGGAAAAAAATGCTTACCATAATAAATGGATTTAAAGAAGGAGTCCTTTTTACCCCTATATTTTGTACAGAAAAGGCTATTTATGCGATTTGTAACACTAAGAAGTTACGAGAATTACTATAATCCTATACTTATAAAGTATAACTTAAAATGAGAAAAAAAATAAATACTTTTTTAACGTTTTTACTTGGTTGTATCTTTATTTTCTCAGGAGTAGTAAAGGGTATAGATCCTTTTGGTACTTCGTTGAAAATACAAGAATATCTGAATTCATTTAATTTATCTATACTAAATGAGTATTCAGATATTTTTTCTGTGATTTTATGTGCTATGGAGATATTTTTAGGGCTAATACTTGTATTCCGGATTTTTAGGAAAATGTCAATAATTCTGCTATTCTTAATAATGTCTTTATTTACTGTGATAACAGCCATTTTAGCGTTTGATCCTTATTTTTATATAACAGATTGTGGGTGTTTTGGAGAGGCTTTTCATATATCTCAGACAGACACATTTCTCAAAAATGTAATTATATTATTAGTTATTGTTTATTGTGGTATATATGAATTTACTTTACACAACATTCACGATCCATCTATTAAAAAGTGTAATATGTTTTTTGCTATTTATTTTGTTATTGGAGCTCTTACTTTACCAGTTTATTCACTTGAATACCTTCCTCCTATAGATTTTCTAGGTTATAGCATAGATACAAATTTAATCGAGAAAAAAGCTTTTAATATAACTAGTACAAAAGGTGAATTTTTAAAAGATTCACTACTTAATAGTAATGAATATAAATTTATAGTTATTAATAGAAAGCCCTTTACCATTAAAGAAAAACAAAACCTTAGTAAGGTAAAAGGATATTGTAATAAACATAAAATAGAATGTCTGGTATTACAATCATATTCATTTTTGAGTAAACAAAAGGCTGTTCATACTAAATATTTTGTTGATGATATTACTTTAAAGTCTATAATTAGGGATATAAATGGTGTAATTTTAATTAAAGATGGTTTAATAAAAGGAAAATGGACATTAAAACATAAAATCATTGATGAAAAACGAAATGATGATATTAAGAAACTAATAAAAAAACAAAAGACTAAATTTTCTAGATATTTAACTATTATTTTAATATATTTGAGTGTTCCTATTGTATTTTCGGTCTGTAGAAACGAATCAATTATGAAATTATCAAAAACTTATAAACTAAATTAAATAATATATTAGGAATAACTAAGAAAAACCAATCAAATTATGAATAAAATTCCAACACTCATTAAGTTTATACTAATGGGTTCTTTTGTGATATTTCTCTCTCAGTCCTGTGTGGAGAAATCGAAGAATGATAGCAAAAACATGAAAACCCAAACAGAAGAAAAGCGTATTGCTCATGTTCGTATCATAAAAATTGAAAGAAAACCTTATTCTAGTGAGATTATTTCAAACGGAACACTTGAGGCAGCACATCGAGCTTCATTAAAATTCAAGTCATCTGAAAATATCGATAAAATCTATGTTAATAATGGTGATAGGGTAAAAAAAGGACAGAAAATAGCAATGCTGGAGCAGTTTAATCTTAAAAACTCTTTAGATAATGCCAAAAATAGTCTTGATAAATCAGAACTTGATTTACAAAATGTATTAATTAGTCAAGGTTATTCACTAGAAGATAGCATAAGTATTCCGAAAAATGTCATGTCTATAGCCAAAATAAAAAGTGGATATAATAATGCTCTTAATAGCTTCAAGATGGCAGAATACAACTATAAAAACTCTGTATTATATGCCCCTTTTAGTGGAGTAGTAGGTAATATTATTTCAAAAGAGAATAATTATCCTGAGTCTGGAAAAGCATTTTGTACTGTAATAGACAATAGCAGTTTCGATGTTGTATTTATGGTTCTTGAAAGTGATTTGTATGGTATATCACAAGGCGATAAAGTAAAAGTCTTTCCTTACGCCATAGATAATTATCAGGTCAATGGAAAAATTAAAGAAATAAATCCAATTGTCGATGAAAATGGAATGATAAGGGTCGTAGCGGATGTAGCAAATACAAATGGAAAACTTTTTGATGGAATGAATATTTCTGTAAAAGTAGAATGTCAGCCACAAGAAAAGCTTATTATTCCTAAGTCAGCCTTAGTATTACGTTCTGGTAGAAAAGTGGTTTTTACTGTAAATAAATCTCTTGCTCAATGGAATTATGTCGAAGTAGGAGAAGAAAATTCTGACAGTTATGTAATTTTAAAAGGCTTGAATGTAGGAGATTCTGTTATCTATGATGGTAATATGGATTTAGCTGACCAGACCCCTGTAAAAGTTGTTAAATAATGGTACGGTTTTTAATTTCTAAACCCATATCAGTATTTATGGCGTTTATCGCATTCTTTATTCTTGGGATCGTCGCATATTATAATATTCCAGTATCACTTTTGCCAGATATTGATGTCCCGGAAATAACAGTTCAGGTTTCAGGTAGTAATATATCGGCTAGGGAACTTGAGAATACTGTGGTAAAACCTCTGCGTTTACGGTTAATGCAAGTCAGTGAGCTTAGTGATATGCATTCTGAGACTAGAGATGGAAGTGCATCAATACAGTTAAAGTTTAATTATGGTGCTGACATTGACCTTTCATTCATTGAAGTCAATGAAAAGATAGATGATGCTATGAATTCTATTCCTAAAGGCATTGACCGACCGAGGGTGATAAAGGCTAGTGCATCCGATGTGCCAGTGCTTAATCTTAATCTGACACTTAAAGGAGACAAACAAGACCAGCAGGATTTTCTTGACTTATCAGTTTTTGCCGAGAATGTAATAAAAAGAAGAATAGAGCAATTATCTGAAATCGCCATGGTCGATATGACTGGTCTTATGCATAAGCAGGTAACTATTATTCCTGATAGAAATGTCCTCGCAACAAATAATATTACTCTTTCTGATATAGAAATTGCCCTAAAAAATAATAATACAGAACCTGTATCAATGATGATAAAAGACGGCTATTATGAATATAATATACGTTTCTCGTCAGTATTGAGAACACTAGATGATATTAATAATATATATATTAGAAAAAATAATACGATTTTTCAGTTAAAAAATCTAGCTAGTGTAAAATATACTCCTCAAAAAGAAAAAGGCCTTTCACTATATAAAAATAAAAGGTCAATATCTCTAGCTGTTATTAAGCAAAATTCTGCAAATATGGAAGATATGCAGAGTACTTTACATAAAACGATCGAAAATCTTAGAAAAGATTATCCTAATATAAATATTGATATAACCCAAGATCAGACAGAGTTACTTAATTTTACTGTTTCCAATCTTAAGCAAAATTTATTTCTGGCTTTTATTTTTATTTGTCTTATATCTCTTCTTTTAATGAAAGATTATAAATCTCCTATTATAATCTGTCTTGCTATTTTCGTCTCATTAGTAATATCTTTGCTATTTTTCTATTTGTTTCATGTATCATTTAATGTTATATCTCTTACTGGACTTATTCTTGCTCTTGGAATGATGATAGATAATTCTATTATTGTTACAGATAATATATCGCAGTATAGAAAGAAGGGTTTCTCACTGACGGATTCATGTGTAAATGGAACAAATGAAGTAATAGGTCCAATGCTGAGTTCTGCACTTACAACGATATCTATTTTTCTGCCATTAATTTTTATGAGTGGTATAGCTGGAGCGATATTCTTTGATCAAGCTTTTTCTGTAACTGTGGGATTACTTGTATCTTATATTATAGGAATTATATTTATTCCTGTTCTTTATAATCTCATATGTAAGATAAATCTTAAAATATTTAGAGATATACAGGGAGAAGTAAAACTTATGAGCTCTCTTGAAAATACTTATCATAAAGGTGTTGATTTTGTTTTTCGTCATAAGATATTTTTTATCTGTTTCATAATTATAGTTTTTCCTCTTTGTTATGTGATGTTCAACCTACTTGATAAAGAAAAACTACCAAATATTAAGCAGACTGAATTACTTGTGGATATCGATTGGAATAAAAATATTCATGTAAATGAAAATGAGAAAAGGACTTTAGATGTACTTGAGCATATTAATACTGTTGATAAAACGGCTCTGATAGGTCAAAATCAATATATTCTTAATAAGGATAAAAATTTCTCTTCAAGTGAGAGTGAAATTTATGTTAAGTTGAAGGATTATAATGAGATTGAAGATTTTAAAAGAACTACATCTGAGTATCTTAAAACAAAATATCCAGAATCTATTGTGAAATATTCATCAACAGGAACGGTGTTTGAGAAGATCTTTTCATCATCATCTCCAGATATAGTTGTTGAGTATTATGCTAGAGATAAGAACAAATCTCCCCAGATGCATGATATAACATTACTTAGGAATAATTTCACCGAAAAGTGTGGATGTACTCCTATGAATGTGCCTTTTCAAAAGCAACTTAATATATCAATAGACCGTGATAAATTAATTTTATATAAAATATCATATGATGATATTTATCATATTCTTTGTACTGCATTTAGAGAAAATAATTTTTCAACTCTGCGGTCATATCAGCAATATTATCCGATAGTTATAGGTGATAATATCAAGAGTGTTGAAGATATTCTTAATAATGAGATGGTAACAGTCGTAAAAACTAAGAAGGGACAAATGCAGAAAGTCGCTTTAAAGAATTTCGTTAAAGTCTTACCTTCATATGATTTTAAAATACTAGAAGCTGGGAAGACAGGTGAATATATTCCTATGAAATTTTACGATTGTCTATATCCAAAAGAAGTGTGCAAGGCAGCTGAAGCATCGGTAATAGGTAGCAAAGAGTGGAATATGAACCTTTCAGGAGAATATTTTTCCAATCAGAAAATGATTGGAGAGATGGTGCTGATACTTCTTGTTTCACTTCTTTTGATGTATTTTATATTATCCTCACAATTTGAGAATTTTATTCAGCCGCTAATTGTTTTACTTGAAATACCTATAGATATTGCCTTTATCCTGCTTATTCTATATTTAACAGGCAATACATTAAATCTTATGTCTGCTATAGGTCTTATTGTTACTTGCGGAATTGTAATTAATGATTCTATTTTAAAACTGGATGTTATAAATAAACTACGGGCCGCTGGTACTCCACTTATTGAGGCTATTCATACAGCAGGAAGAAGAAGATTAAAGTCTATTCTTTTAACATCACTTACCACTATTGTATGTATGCTGCCAATATTGTTTACATCAGATTTGGGCTCAGAACTAGAAAAACCACTTGCGGTAGCTGTTATCGCAGGTATGGCTGTTGGAACTCTTGTCAGTCTGTTTATTATTCCTTTCGTTTATTATGTTATTTATCATAAAAATGAACCTAATTATGAAAAATAAAAACTTTATCATTTTATCAATATGTTTACTTTGTTCTTTTCATGCAATGGAAGCTAAACATATTACCTTAACATTAGACCAAGCTATATCCATGGCATCTGATAGCTCTTTATCCTCCTTTGAAGCGAAGAATTCGTATATGGCTAGCTATTGGGCATATAAATCATTTAAGGCTAATAGACTGCCATCATTAGATTTCGTAACAATGCCGATATATTATCAAAGAAGTTTTGTGTCAAGATATGATTCTCAGAATGATATAGATTTATATCGTTCACAGAAAAGCTATTATGCAAGCGGAGGATTGGAAGTAAGTCAAAATTTAGATTTTACTGGTGGTACTTTTTATGTCCAGTCTGATTTAGATTATCTTAAATATTATGGGGCGAGTAATTCTAAACAGTTTTCTAGTGTGCCAATAAAAATAGGATATAGCCACAGTACTCTTGGTTTCAATGCTTTTAAATGGGATAAGCAGATAGAACCATTAAAATATAAAAAGGCGAAAAAACAGCTTATCTATAATCTCCAGAATATTGCTGTTCAGACTACAAATTATTTTTTTGCTCTTGCCTCAGCTCAAGTATCATATAATATAAATAAAGAAAAAATAATTTCATCAACCACATTATATGAACAAGGTCTTAAAAGAAATAAAATAGCTTGTATTTCTAAAGAAGATTTGCTTACTCTTAAACTTGATGTAGTCAATGCGAAAAATAGTTTTAGAAGTTCACAAAAAAATCTAGATCGTGCTATGTCAAATTTAATATCTTATTTAAATCTGAATGAAAAAGATACAGTAAATGTGGTCCTCCCTGAGGCTTTAAAAAATCTAAAGATAGATGAAAATAAAGCTCTAGAGATGGTCCTAAAAAATAATCCAGATTTCATTGATGATAAAACGAATGTTTTAGAAGCAGAAAAAACATTAGAAAAGACTATAAAAACTTCCCGTATGCAAGCATCAATAAATGCTAGTATAGGATTTAACCAGGTCGCATCAAATCTTTTAGATTCTTACAATAATTTATTGGAACAGGACATAGTTTCTATCTCTCTTACTATTCCAATTCTAGATTGGGGTGAAAGGAAAGGCAAAAGGAATATGGCTGCAAATAATCTTAATGTAATTAAACTTCAAGTTGAGCAAAGTGAACAATCTATACAAAAAGATGTTACGATGACGGTTAGAGATTTTAATGATCAGCAGGATATGATAAATAGTGCAAAATATGCACTGGAAATTGCTGATTTAGCTTATAGTACGACAGAGGAAAGATTTAAAATAGGAGAGGCAGATATTAGCAGTCTTACTCTAGCACAAAATCGTAAGGAAACAGCGAAAACTAATTATATACAAATATTAGAGGATTATTGGGTAGGCTATTATAAATTACGAAAACTTACTCTTTATGACTTTGATATGAATTTACCTCTATCCTTTGAGTTTGAAACTTTATATAAATTTTGATGAAAGAAAAAACTAAAATAGGTTCTGATTTTTCGACCATTCTGATATTTATATGTATGCTATTGGCTGGGGTTTTCCTTGTCCCTAAACTTCCTGTGAAACTTAATCCATCGGTTGAGATGCCTACTATAATAGTAAGCTATTCTATGAATAATCAATCTCCTAGAGTTGTGGAAATGGAAGTGACTTCAAAACTTGAAGGTATGCTGGGCAGAGTTGATGGAGTAAGAGATGTTAGTTCAATATCGTCAAAAGGCAGAGGAATTATAACATTAAAAATCGATAAGGATAAAGATATTGATTTAATAAGGTTTGAACTTTCTACTATTATAAGGCAAGTATATACATCTCTCCCTGAGGGAACATCTTATCCTTCTATTTCGGTTAATAAGTCTAACGAAGATGCTGATAGACCATTTTTAAGTTATGTCGTTAATGCAGCCTCAGATCCTGTAGAAATAAAAAAATATCTTGATAATCAAGTAGTTCCTTCTTTATCTAAGATAAATGGTCTTGATAATATAAATGTATATGGTGCAGTTGATAGAGTCTGGGATCTGAAATATGATTATAATAAACTAAAAATTTTAAATGTATCTCCATCTGATATAAAGCAAGCATTATCGGAGTATCTTAAAACTGAGTTTTTAGGCTTGGGAAATGTAAGTAAGGATGATTCGTATATACGTCTGGTTTTAGCTCCTGATATAAATAGTGACAGTCTTGATATATCAGCAATAACTGTAAAAAACAATGAAGGTCACATTTTAAGATTGTCAGATCTTGTAAAGCTTGACTATGTACAGGGAAAGCAATATTCTTATAACAGGATTAATGGGTTAAATTCCGTCAATATGTATTTCACGGCTAAAAAGGATGCTAATCAGATAGATCTTGCTAAAGATGTAAAACTTAGTCTTGATAAACTTATGAAATTCGCTCCTGATGGTTATGAATTTCATATGTCGTATGATGCTACGGAATATATAAATAATGAATTGAGTAAGATTTATTACCGTTCAGGTCTTACTGTTCTTATTTTACTTCTTTTCGTATTCTTAATATATCGTAGCTGGACTTATTTGCTAATGATAGTCATTTCTCTTACATGTAATCTAGGAATAGCTGCTATTTTGTATTATATGTTTGGGGTTGAAATTCAGCTTTACTCGCTTGCAGGTATTACTATTTCGCTGACACTAATCATTGATAATATGATAGTTATGGCAGATCAAATAGTTAAGCGAAAGAATATGAAAGCTTTTATGGCTATACTTGCAGCTACTCTAACTACTGTAGCATCTCTGGTTATTATTTTTTTTCTTCCCGAAAAGGTGCGTCTTAATTTGCAGGATTTTGCCATTGTTCTTATTATAAACTTATTAGTGTCATTGTTCATTGCTCTTTTCCTTGTTCCATCTTTAATATCCAGAATGAATATTTTAGAGAAAAGAAAAAGGAGAAAATCACACCTATTATTTAATAGAAATAAACGTTCTCTAGCAAGGTTTATTGGCTTTTATAGAAAGTTTATTTTATGTATTTCTTCACATAAAGCGATAGTTATTATTTTTATTGTTCTTCTTTTTGGATTGCCAGTTTTTAAGTTACCATCAAAACTAGGAGAGAGTGAAGATCCTTATTATAATGGTCCTGAAAAAGAGAAGACATGGGAACAGAAAGTTTATAATTTTACTATAGGGTCTTATTTTTATCAAAATAAAGTTAAACCACTTGCTGATGTAATTCTAGGTGGTACATTACGCTTGTTTATCCAAAATGTGTATAATGGTTCTTATTGGACTGATAGAAAAGAAACAGAAATTTATATTAGTTTTAGTATGCCTTCTGGCGCTACAATTAGACAGACTGATTTTATAATCAGAAAGATGGAATCTTATCTTAAGCAGTTTCCTCAGATTAAACAGTTCGAGACATATGTATCAGCTCATGGTGCCAATATAAGTGTGCATTTTACTGATGAAGAACAGAACGGTATTTTCCCATATCAGCTTAAAAATAATATTATTATACAGTCTCAGACTTATGGCTGTGGAACATGGGGAGTATATGGTGTTGGTGATGGCTTCAGTAATGATGTTAGGGAAGCTGCAGGTTCGTGCAGAATTAAAATGAGAGGATATAATTATGATGATTTATATACCTATGCCGAAAATTTACGTGATACTTTACTTAATTATAGAAGAATAAAGGAGGTAAATATTGATTATAAATTTTCATGGGAGAAAGAGGATTATAAAGATTATTGTTTCAATTTAAGAAAAAGAAATCTCGTTTATGAAAATGTTTATCCTCGATCTTTGTATAGCTCCCTTTACGAGATGTTTATGAATGATAATTCTTGCGGATATTTTCCTGCCTCTGATGGTAATCACCAGGTTTATCTTTCTTCAGACTGTTATGATGATTATGATATATGGCATCTTAAGAATATGCCAATGAAGATAGGCAATTCATATCATAAGCTTTCTCATCTTGCTGATATAGATAAGTATCAGGCACCTCGTGCTATTGCTAAGGAAAATCAACAGTATCTTCTATGTTTACAATTCGACTATATCGGTGTCTGGAAGGCTGCCAACAAGGTTGTTAATGAAAATGTAGCAAAGATGAAGAAGGATTTACCTCTTGGTTATTCATGTGAATCAGTTGATGGTCACTATAATTGGGGAAAGGAAGAAAGTAAACAGTATCTTCTGATTTTACTTATTATTGCGATTATATATATTACCACGAGTGTTCTGTTTAATTCATTTACAAAGCCATTTTTGATTATCTCAGTTATACCTATTTCGTTTATAGGTATTTTCTTGACTTTCTATTGGTTTAATTTGAATTTTGATCAAGGTGGTTTTACTGCTTTTATAATGCTGTGTGGTCTTACTGTTAATGCCTCGATTTATATAATTAACGAATATAATAATATACTGCGTGTTCATCCCCATCTTCAAAAGAATAATGCTTTGATTAAGGCTATGAGAGCGAAGATTACTCCTATATTTTTGACTACTATTTCTACTATTATTGGATTTATGCCGTTTATGATTGGGGAAAAAGAAGGCTTCTGGTTCCCTCTTGCCGCCGGAACTATAGGAGGTTTGATTATGTCTTTTTTTGCTGTCTTTGTTTTTTTACCAGCGTTCATGAAGTTGAAAAGAAAGTTGTAGATTCATCCGTTATCATCATTGATTCCTTCATTTGATGTTAGATGACGCAAGTAGTTGAGATACAATAAATAAGCGGTATGATATTTGGGAAGTATATATTTATATGAAATATATTTAATAATCATTAACTAGGAAAATCATGAAAGCAATTTTATTTGTAACCAATTCAGTAATGGGTGTAGTTTTATCTCGATTTGCCATATCCAAATTAGCAGGATGGGATATTTCAGTTAAAGCCTTTATAGAAATGGCTAAACCATTAGGTATAGATCCTACATTCTTTCGAATAGCTACAGGAATAGTAATTTCTGCAGTAGTAATTAGTTATTTCTTAACAGCAATTTTTAGTTTGTTAAAACATAATAATTTATTCACAGATAAAATTCCTTTTAAAATGTGGGCATCGTTTGCAAATTTATTCGGTTTATTGACTATGGTAGGAGCATTATTATCTGAATTCTTACTAAGAGTTCAACCTAAAATGTTATTAGTTTATATATCATCAGGGATTGTTTTATTATCAGCAGTTAATATATTAATTTTAAATAGTAAAAAATACATAGTGCGATGAAATATCTATTAATATCACTATCTTTAGCCGTAATTGCAAATATTAATATTATGGCTCAAAATAGTAAAAAAGAATTAACAGCTGCTGAAAAACGAGTTATTCTAGATAAAGGTACAGAAGCTCCTTTCACTGGTAAGTATTATAATTTTAAAGAGCAAGGCACATATGTTTGTAAGCAGTGCGGAAATCCTCTATATAAATCTTCAGATAAGTTTTCTTCCAATTGTGGATGGCCTAGTTTTGATGATGAAATAAAAGATTCTGTCATTCGAATTCCTGATTCTGATGGAATGCGAACTGAGATAGTTTGTGCTAATTGTGGGGCCCATTTAGGTCATGTTTTTCTTAATGAAGGATTTACAGAGAAAAATACTCGTCATTGTGTAAATTCTATCTCATTAGAGTTTATACCTGCAGAAAAAAATCTTGAGGTGGCAATGTTCGCTGGTGGTTGTTTTTGGGGTGTAGAATATTATATGCAAAAACAAAAAGGCGTTATTTCGGTAGAATCAGGTTATATGGGAGGTAAAGAGAAGAATCCTACATATTCATTAGTTAGTTCTGGAACTACTAATTATGCTGAAACAGTAAAGATTACTTTTGACCCTTCAGTGATTAATTATGAAGATTTAGCAAAGGCTTTCTTCGAAATTCATGACCCTACTGAATTAAATAGACAGGGGCCTGATATAGGAAAACAATATCGTTCTGAGATATTTTATAATAATCAACAGCAGAAAAATGTAGCTGATAGTCTTATAACAATACTTAAAAATAAAGGATACGATGTTACTACTAAAGTAGCGCCTGCGACTATTTTTTATAAGGCAGAAGATTATCATCAAGATTATTATGAACATAAAGGAACTCTTCCATATTGTCATAAATATACGAAACGATTTTAGTATTAATAAAATACAATAGTTATATCTGTATGTTTTGCACAATTAATTGTGCAAATATTA
>JBAYDV010000059.1:0-12685 GCA_041668045.1 Bacteroidales bacterium
AAAATACCCATCAACCAGGAAATCAGCTTTTTTTTAAATCTCTATAACTAACAGATATATAGCTACTTATAGCGATTTTCAAAAACATCGATTTCCTGGTTGTTTATGGCAAATGATGGCCTTTTACATCTATCTGGCCCGAGACTTTTATGTGTTTTTCATATAAGTATAATCTTCAGATATAAATTTTATCAGCTCAATTGGCAGTTTTGCATATTTGTTTGCTAAGATTTTCTGTATCTTCTCTAATAAATAAGAGTAAGAATAAAAAAAAGATGACTAAAAAGTCATATAAACTCTTTAGTCATCCTCGTTTTATTTAAAAATTAACTTGTTTTTAGTTAAACATGTCTTTTACTTGTTTGAATACATTTTGAGCTGTAAAACCTAATTTTTCATCTAACACTTTATAAGGAGCTGAAAAACCAAAAGATTCAAGTCCGAATACTTTACCATTAGCACCAACTAGACCTTGTAAATTTACAGGTAAGCCAGCTGTTAATCCAAAGACTTTAGCATTCTTAGGGATTACACTTTCTTGATACTCTTTACTTTGGCTACGGAATAAACCTTCAGAAGGAACAGATACTATTTTTACTTTCATATTATCTTCACGAAGTAATTTAGCACCTTCTATTAAAGTAGATACCTCAGAACCAGAAGCTAAAAGTATAACATCGGCATCAGCATCTGATCCAGCTACTACATAAGCACCTTTAGCTGCTTGAGAATAATCATTACCTTCAGGAAGATCTTGTATCCCTTGACGAGAGAATATAAGTCCAGTAGGTGTGGAAGTATTTTCCATGGCTAATTTCCATGCAGTAGTAGTCTCTTTGGCATCTGCAGGACGAAGAACTAGCATAGAGTTTTGTCCTTTATGATTTTTTAATTTTTCCATTAAACGTAGTTGAGCTTCTTGTTCTACTGGTTCATGAGTTGGACCATCTTCACCTACACGGAAAGCATCATGTGACCATATAAATTTCACAGGTGTTCCCATTAGTGCAGCAAGACGTATAGCTGGTTTCATATAATCAGAAAAAACGAAGAATGTAGCGCAGGCAGGAATAACTCCTCCATGTAAAGCCATACCAATACAACAGCAAGCCATACTTAATTCAGAAACTCCAGCTTGAAAGAATGCTCCACTAAAGTCGTCTCTAGTAAATGCATGTGTTTTCTTTAAAAAGCCATCAGTTTTATCTGAATTAGAAAGATCTGCTGATGCTACTATCATATTTTCTACTTCTGTAGCTAATGTTGATAAAACAGTTGAAGAAGCTGCTCTTGTAGCGATATTATTCTTTTGCTCGATACTATCCCAATTTACCTTAGGGGCATCACCAGAGAACCAAGTAGATAATTTTTTAGCCAAATCTGGGTTTTCTTTAGCCCATTTATCTTTAGCTTTATAGCGATTTGCTACGATATCTTTTAATTCTTTAGCTCTATTTGCATATAACTCTTTAACATCTTCAAATATAACGAAAGGATTTTCAGGGTCACCTCCAAGATTAATTATAGTATTAACATATGCACCATCACCTAGTGGTGATCCATGAGTAGCACAACTATTTTCATAACTTGAATTATCTGCTTTACGAGCTCCTTTTCCCATTATAGTTTTTCCTATAATAAGAGTAGGTTGACCTTTTGTATTAAGTGCTTCTGAAAGAGCTTTACGTATTTGCTCAACATCATTACCATTAATAGAAATAACTTTCCAATTCCATGCTTGATATTTCATAGCTACATCTTCACATGTTACTTCTTTAGTCTCAGTAGATAATTGGATATCATTTGAATCATAAAACATGATAAGGTTATCAAGTCCTAAGTTACCAGCTATTCTACCAGAACCTTGAGAAATCTCTTCTTGAATACCTCCATCTGAAATATATGCATATATATTCTGATTCATTACATCCCCTAAGCGAGCCTTTAAGAATTTAGCAGCAATAGCAGCTCCTACAGCGAAAGTATGTCCTTGTCCCAATGGACCAGAAGTATTTTCTATACCTCTCTCTACATCTAGTTCAGGATGCCCGGGAGTAGGACTATTCCATTGACGAAATTGTTTTAATTCCTCTAAATTATATTTTCCAGTTAATGCTAAAGTTGAATAAAGCATAGGAGACATATGTCCAGGATCTAAAAAGAAACGATCGCGTCCTTCCCATTTAGGATTTTCAGGATCATAGACTAAATATTCTGAAAAAAGTACGTTTATAAAGTCTGCTCCACCCATAGCACCTCCTGGATGCCCTGAATTAGCTTTTTCTACCATTGACGCCGCCAACATACGAATATTATCAGCTGCGTGGTTCATTGTTTGAATATTGTTCATAATTATATATTATAGAGTTCTTTTTCTGTGAATTCTCCAAGTTTAACATATTTTCTGTAAATTTCGTTATATTTTTTAGAATTTTCAACATTTGGTTGATATTCTTTTTCAAAACCTGAATTCATAACAGCAATAGCACTTTCAATTTTATCATAAACACCAGCAGCAGTAGCAGCAAACATAGCTGCGCCTAAAGCACAAGCTTGGTCAGTTTTACACACTTTTATAGGCATATTTAGTACATCACTAATAGTTTGCATAACAAAAGGTGATTTAAGGGCAATACCTCCTATCCCTATAACATTATCAATAGAAACGCCTTCTTCGATAAATCTATCTGTGATAGCCTTAGTACCAAAAGCAGTAGCTTCGACTAAAGCACGGAAAATTCTAGGAGCGGAAGATCCTAAAGTTAGACCAGTAATACTTCCTTTTAATAGTTGATTAGCATCAGGTGTGCGACGTCCATTCATCCAGTCAGTGGCGAGAATTGTACTTTCTTCTATAGGAATCTTTTCTGCTTCTTTAGTTAGAGATGGTATGATTTGCTCACACATTTCTGAAATTAATTTTTCTTTTATTTCTGCATCTATCAAATCACTATTAGCAAGTATGTTTTTTATAGGAAATTCAAGAACATGTTTAAACCAAGCGTAAATATCTCCAAAACCTGATTGACCAGCTTCTAGACCTATCATCCCAGGAATAACAGAACCATCTACTTGTCCACATATACCTTCAATACGATTATTTCCTATCTCATCGTAAGAAGCTACCATTATATCACAAGTAGACGTTCCTAGTACTCTCACTAATGTATGTGGTGTAACGCCGGCACCAACTGCTCCCATATGACAGTCATATGCTCCACCCCCAACTATTACATTTGTGGTTAAACCAAGACGATCAGCCCAATCTTTAGAAAGTTTTCCAACAGCTTTATCTGCAGTTTTAGTCTCTTTAAAAAGATTTTTTCTAAAACCTCCAAGAAGTGGATCTAGAGTTGTTATAAATTCCTCAGATGGTAGTCCTCCCCAGCTTTCATGCCACATGGCTTTATGTCCGCATGCACATCTACTTCTAACTATATCTTTTGATTTATTTACTCCTGTTATTAATGCAGGTAACCATTCACAGTATTCAACTATAGAAAAAGCCTTATCCTTCAATGACGGTTCTTCTCTTAAAATGTGTAGAGCCTTAGCCCAAAACCATTCTGAAGAATAAACTCCTCCTTCATACGCAGTGTAATCAATTTCCCATTTTTTACAAAGGTCATTAATCTCTTTAGCTTCTTGTACTGCAGTATGATCTTTCCAAAGAACAAACATTGCATTAGGATTTTCTGCAAATTCAGGGTACATAGCTAAAGGAGTACCAGTTTCATCTGTAAAAGCAGGAGTACTGCCAGTAGTGTCAAATGCCATACCTACTACTTTTTCAGCAGTCCCTTTAGGACATTGAGATAAAACATCTTTAACACTAGCTTCTAGTACGTCTATATAATCTTGAGGATGCTGTCTATATTGATTAATAGCAGGATTACAATATTTACCTTCTTTCCATCTTGGATAATACTTTACTGATGTAGCTAAAATCTCTCCAGTAGCACTATCAACTATGATGGCTCTAGCAGAATCACTACCATAATCTAATCCTATAACATATTTATTATTCATGATAGAGCTAATTTTATTTTAAGGCTTTGTTAAGCATATAGTAAACTTCATTCATGTGAAGTTCTTTCTTGAATTCTCTTATTTTGGTGTCCTTATCTATAATTATAATTTCTATACCAGCCATTTCAGCATAATCTTCAAGATAATCTACAGTTAAATCATAAGAAAAACTAGTATGATGAGTTCCTCCTGCTAACATCCAAGCAGCAGCTCCGATTTCAAAGTTAGGTTGAGGAATCCATAGATTTGAGGCAACAGGAAGTTTAGGTAATTTATGACTTTTTATGCAGTCAACAGTATTTACTATTAAACGGAATCTATTTCCTAAATCTACTATGGTAGCTGCTACTCCAGGACCTTGTTTGCTAGTGAATACTAGACGAGCAGGGTCGTTTTTTCCTCCAATTCCTAATGGATGAACTTCCAATTTTGGTTTATTTTCTGCTATTTTAGGACAGACTTCTAACATATGAGCTTGTAAAATAGCACTTTTATCTCCATCAAAATTTAATGTGTAATCTTCTAAGAATGAACAACCTTTTGGCATACCCTGGCTCATAAACCACATAGTACGATATAATGCGGCTGTTTTCCAATCGCCTTCTGCTCCGAAACCATATCCATCAGCCATCATTCTTTGACAAGCTAGTCCAGGTAATTGATCAAGTCCAGCTAAATCATCAAAGTTGGTAGTGAAAGCTTTTGCACCTTTATCATCTAAGAAACGACGTAAAGCGATCTCTATACGTGCAGCTTCATATACCTGTTTTCTATTTACTCCACCTTTTTTACAATCTTCTGCGAAATCATATTCGGATTCATAAATTTTAATCAGGTTTTCAATATCATTTTCGCTAACTTCATCTTGTACCTTAACTAAATCAGCTATAGGATAATAATCTACATGATATCCAAGTCTAAGTTCAGCTTCTACCTTATCTCCATCGGTTACAGCAACATTATTCATCTGGTCTCCAAAACGTACAATAAGAAGCTTTTGAGCGTCATCCCAAGCTGCAGCTACTCGCATCCATTCTGCGATTTGTTCTTGACTTTTTTTATCTTCCCAATGACCAACTACTATCTTGCGATTTTTACGCATACGAGTCAGGATATGTCCGAATTCTCTATCTCCATGAGCACTTTGATTAAGGTTCATGAAGTCCATATCCATAGTATCCCAAGGAATAGTTTTATTAAACTGTGTATGAAAATGAAGTAAAGGTTTTTTTAATTCTTGTAAACCATGTATCCACATCTTAGCAGGAGAGAATGTATGCATCCATGTGATAACTCCGACACATTCAGGAGCATTATTGGCAGCTTTGAAAGTAGATGTGACTTCATCAGCTGAATTTACTGTTCCTTTATAAACTACTTTTATAGGTAAATCGCCAGAAGCATTTAGTCCTGAAACTATTTTATTAGAGTGAGCGTCTACAGATATAACAGCATCACCTCCATAAAGTAGTTGTGCTCCTGTTACAAACCATACTTCTAAATTTGAAAATATCTTTTTCATTATTTTTATTTTAAGTATTATTATTATTATTATTTATCTTTTTTCTGTCCGTAATAGGCACTCGGCCCATGTTTACGACTAAAATGTTTTTCAATTAAATCTGAATTCATAGTTAATGATGGATTAATATTATATGATATATAAGCCATTTTGGCTACTTGTTCCATAACTACAGAATTATAAACCGCTTCATTAGGATCCTTACCCCATGAAAAAGGACCATGATTTTTGACTAATACTCCAGGTGTATGAACAAAATCTAAATTCTTAAATCGTTCTACTATAAGTTTTCCAGTTTCTAATTCATAATTACCCTTTATTTGCGTTTCAGTCATATCGGCTGTGCAAGGAATAGCATCATGAAAATAATCAGCGTGAGTCGTACCTATATTTGGAACATCTTTTCCTGCCTGAGCCCAAGATGTAGCATAGGTAGAATGTGTATGAACTATACCACCTATATTTTGGAATGCTTTATATAATACTAAATGAGTAGGCGTATCTGAAGAAGGACGTAGGCTACCTTCTATGATATTACCCTCAAGATCGACGACTACCATATCTCGAGCTCTCATAGTATCATAAGATACACCACTAGGTTTAATAACTACTAGACCTTTTTTACGATCTATTCCAGAAACATTACCCCAGGTAAATATCACTAGTCCATGCTTAACCAAATCTAGATTAGCACGAAAAACGGATTCTTTAAGTTCTTCTAACATGATGTTTTATAAATTAAATTTTGAATCTTCGTAATAGGTTTTTTTATTAAATATATATAGATAAGCACCTCTTCTTAAGCTAACTTTATTTACCATTATATCGTAATCTACTATTATTTATTCTTTAATATGCTACCAGAAATACCAGTAAAATGCTGCTGTTATACCTAATATTATTATTGAGTTAATAACATCCCATTTATTCCAACTTTTACGAGTAGCTAATTTCTGTTCTGGAGTAGATGTACCGAATACTAGTCCTTGTATCTTTTCCTCAGAAGGTGCCTTTGTGAATAAACTGACTATTACGACTACTATAATACAGAATAAGAACATCCATCCACAGAAGAATAACCAGTTAACATCATAAAACAGGTATTTGAACAGACTATCTGGAGCATTTAATACATTAGTGAAATAAACTTTAGCTCCTAATCTAGTAAGGCCTACAATCATTCCTGATATAAGCCCCCACATACCTCCTTTAGCAGATGTTCGTTTCCATGTGATACCTAATAAAAAGGCAGCTGCTATACCTGGGGCTAAGACAGATTGAACATCTTGTAAATATGTATATAAAACATTTCCGATAGAACGCATTATAGGAATCCAAAGAATACCTAGTACTACTATGACCACTGTAGCTATTTGTCCGATATGAACTAATTTCTTTTCTGAGGTCTTCGGTTTTAATCTTTTATAAAAATCAATAGTAAATAACATAGCAGAAGAATTAAACAGAGAAGCTAAAGAACTCATCAAAGCAGCTAGGATACCACAAACTACTAATCCTTTTATACCTGCGGGTAGTAGTTTAGCTACTAAAGTAGGGAAGGCTGCATCTGCATTTGGTGTGCCATCTGATAACAATGGAAGGAATCCACCTGTTCCAATATATTTTTGATGTAAAGCGAATGCTATCATTCCAGGTATAAGAAATAAAAAAACAGGAAGTAGTTTTAAATATGCTCCAAAAATGGAACCTCTACGAGCTTGTTTCTCATCTTTACCAGATAATACACGTTGTACTATAAATTGATCAGTACACCAATACCAGAATCCTATAATGGCAGAACCAAGTAGTGCACCAGCCCATGGGAAATTCGCATCTTTATTACTTCTAATCAAATCTGTCATGGAATTACCATAGTCATTTACTTGTACGGCGCTACATATTTTCATCATTTCATCCCAACCACCGAGAGCTTTAAGTCCTAGTACTAGTATGATTAATGAACCTATTAATAATATAGGAGTTTGTAAGATGGAAGTATATAGAACGGACTTCATTCCTCCGAAAATAGTATATATGGCAGTTAAAAGAACTAAGCCAATGGCTGCTATCCAAAAGAAATCTATGCCCCATAACTCTTTAATACCGAATACCTGTTGAAATACTAAGCCCCCAGCATATACAGTTACAGCTACTTTAGTTAATACATAACTAACGAGAGAAATAACTGACAAGATAGTTCGAGATTGAGGATTGTATCTTCTCTCTAAAAACTCAGGCATAGTATAAACCATACTCCGAGAATAAAAAGGTACGAAAACCCAACCTAATATCAATATCATCCATCCTTGTATTTCCCAGTGAGCCATAGCCATACCACTTGAAGCACCTGCTCCTGCAAGTCCAATTAAATGTTCGGATCCGATATTGGAAGCAAAAATTGAAGCTCCAATAGCTATCCAGGTGGCACTTTTACCTCCTAAAAAATAATCTGCTGAATTATTTTGCTTTGACCTTGTTACCCAAAGAATAATTCCAATCAAAGCTACGAAGAATGTAGCTATGACGATCCAGTCTAGAATTTCCATAAATTTTTAATTATATAATTAATAGGTTATTTGTCTTTGAGTGTAAAAGTAACAATAATAAATTAATACACAAAATATTTATTGTATATTTTACACTTAAAACAAGAATAAAAAAATATTATCTTTTTTTGGCTTTAATATGTATGCTTTTAACTATCTGATTATCAATGTCAGAAATAGTTAAATTTATGTCGCCTTTTTCACCGTTAGATCGAATTATAACCAAACCTTGACCTCTGTATAGAAAAAACTTATTATCTTGCAGACTCCCTTTAATTTTAGGATAACTACTTCCTGCACCGATAATATTAGCTGGTCCTGAAATGTCAATCTTTAAAGGCATAGAACAGTTAGGTACTATATTTCCATCTTTATCTAGAGCAGATACTCTAACATAAGCTATTTCATCAGTGCTGTTTTCTATAATAGTATTTTCAGCTACTAATTTTAAACTTTCTACTTGTCCAGCTGTTTTTAAAACTTTAACGGTTTTTCCACCTTTCAAATCTGAACATACAGCTTTTAACTCACCTGCTTTATAATTTACTTTGAAAGATGCAGTTATGCCTTTATCTAAATCAATAGATTGTTTTCCTATTAATTTATCATTAAGAAATAAAGCTACATTGGAGTACTTAGTATAAACATTAACATTAAGAGTTTTACCTTCTTCTCCTGGCCAGGTCCAACTAGCTTCCTCTTTAGGCCAACCCCATCTATGTACTTGTTCCCATTTACCAGCTGGTATTGGTTCGTGAACTAAAATTTCAGCTTTGCTTTCATCCCAAACTACATCTCTGAAATATCCTTGAGGCTTTTTATTACCTATTAAATCGATATCACCACAATAACCATTAAACCATGGCCATGGTTGAGGATGTTGAAGACTGACTTCTTCAGTGACGTATTTAGAAATACCTATACCTGCTTCTCCTATGTAATCCATTCCAGTCCATACAAAATCACCAATAACATAAGGTAATTTCTCAGTTAATCGCCAATTTACATAAGCATTATAAGGATAAGACTCGGAACTATACATTATTCTATTCGGATATTTTTTATGGTCGCTTTCATAATTAAATGAATTATAATTATATCCAGCTATATCTGTTACTGCGAAAGCAGCAGGAGTATCTTTTTCCCAGGTAAGGCTTTATTACTATCTTCCCAAAAAGTAAATATAGCTTGAGTATTAGGTCTTGTAGCATCAAGACTACGTATTTTATCACCTATCATCTTAGCTATTTTTACACCACTAGCTCTACCTCTTTCAGGTATTTCATTGCCCATACTCCACATTATTATAGAAGGATGATTTCTATCTCTCGTTACCATAGCTGTGATATCTTTTTCCCAATTCTTATCAAAAAATCTATGATAATCATTAGCGGTTTTAGCCTCCTCCCATTGATCAAAAGCCTCTTCGATAACTAAAACTCCTAATTCATCACAAGCATCTAAAAAATACTTAGAAACAGGGTTATGACTAGTTCTGATACTATTAAACCCATTTTTCTTCATAAGTTCTACTTTACGATATTCAGCTCTTTTAAAAGAGGCAGCACCCAATAAACCATTATCATGATGCAGACATCCACCTTTTAATAACACATTCTTACCATTAAGTAGAAAACCCTTTTCGGCAGAAAATTCAATAGATCTAATCCCGAATTTAGTAGTATATTCATCAATCTGCTCATTACCTTTAAAGATTTGAATCTTAGCTAGATAAAGTCGAGGACTATCCATATCCCATAATAAAGGATTAGAAACATTTATATCGAAAGAAATATCTTTATTCCTATTATGAGGGATAGTTATTTCTTCTTCTTCAGTATCTGACTGAGCATTATCTGGGGCAATAAGCGTAGTGGCTACTGTAATATTCTCATCTTGTTTAGTAGCATTTGAGACCTTAAGTGCTACGTTTACTTTAGCTGTAGTAGTGCTAATAGTAGGAGTAGTAATAAACACATCCCAATCTACGACATGTACTTTATTAACAATAGAAAGTTTTACATCACGATATATACCAAAGCCTGCATACCATTTAGAATTATTCTCAGGATTATAGGCTTTAACTGCTATGACATTATCTTCCCCTACTTTAATGAAAGGAGTAATATCAACATTGAAAGGAGTATAGCCATAAAGATTTTCAGCAGCTTTATGTCCGTTTACATAAATTTTGGATTCAGACTGAATACCTCCAAAACTTACTATAAATTGTTTATCTGCATTTTCATTTTCAACTGTGAAATGTTTACGATACCAAGCTGTGCCACCTTTTAAAAAGCCAACAGCTCCATTACTCTGTGGACCTTTACAGAAAGGACCTACATGAGAAGAATCCTAGATATTTAAATCTTCAACGCCTATGTCATGAGGAAGATTAACTATTCTCCAAGAAGAATCATTAAAACTAGGATCAAGAGCTGAAGCGATATCACTATTAATAAATCTCCAATCGTGATTAAAATTAATATCCCTTTCGAAAGATTTATCACTAGATTGGCACGATGAAAGTAAAGACATTACACTTAACACGAAAGCGTAAAGATGTTGTAGTCTTTTTTGGTCATAAGATTTTAGATTTTGTTTTTAGGTAATAATTGAGCGACCGGTTAATAGTCGCTCAATATATATATAATTAGTCAACCATGGCTTTCAGGTGACGATCACCATAACCATTATCAACACGAGACACTGCAGGCCAGAACTTGTTATCCCTTATATATTCAAGAGGATAAGCTGCTTTTTCACGAGCATAAGGATGAGACCAAGAGTCTGAACATACCTCGAAAGCAGGGTGAGGAGCCATTTTTATTACGTTATCTTCAACTGTACCAGCATCTCCAGCTTTACCAGACAGACCAGCAGCTTTAATATCTTCACATTCTTTCTTTATAGATTTCATAGCATCTACGAATTTATCTATTTCCTCTTTAGACTCACTCTCAGTAGGTTCAACCATAAAAGTCTCATGAACAGGGAAAGAAAGAGTAGGAGCATGGAAACCATAATCCATTAATCTTTTAGAAAGATCATTAGCATCAACTCCATATAGAGATTTAAAACTCTGAAGATTAATTATACACTCATGAGCCACGCGACCACGAGTACCAGTATATAAAATATCAAAATCAGGTTTTAATCTTTCAGCCATATAATTAGCATTAAGAATGGCAGCTAAAGTAACATTACGCAGACCTTCACGTCCTAACATCTTAATATATCCAAGAGTTACAGGAAGTAATAATGGAAATCCATAAGGCGCAGCACTGACAGCTGTATTTCCTTCTCCAGAATCCTTCCCAGAAGGTATCATTTCACCCTTAGCATTCATATACTCAGGAGACTCTATAGGATGACTAGGAAGATATGGTACTAAATGTTTAGCAGCACTTATTGAACCAATTCCAGGTCCACCACCACCATGAGCTATAGCGAATGTTTTATGAAGATTCAAGTGGCAAATATCTGCTCCAATATATCCAGGAGATGTTATTCCTACTTGTCCATTCATATTAGCACCATCCATATATATTTGACCACCATTCTCGTGGATTATTTCGCAAATCTCACGAATACCATCTTCCAGAATACCATTAGTAGAAGGATAAGTAATCATCAGTCCTGCTAAATCATCTTTATGCTCTTTAGCCTTAATACGAAGCTCATCCACCATAACATTACCATGCTCATCGCATTCTACTAAATCTATTTCAAAACCAGCCATGTGAGCACTTGCAGGATTAGTACCATGTGCAGACGTTGGAATTAAAATAACTTTTCTTTCTGTCTCTCCTTTAACTCTAAAATAATTCTTAATAGTAGCCAGACCAGCGAATTCACCAGCAGCACCAGAATTAGGTTGGAGAGAAGTAGTCTCGAAACCAGTAATTATCGACAAATCTTTTTCTAATTCATGAATAATTTCAAAATATCCTTGAGCTTGGTCCTTAGGAACGAAAGGATGAATATCAGTTAACTCAGGCCAAGACATTGGCATCATTTCAGAAGCAGCATTTAACTTCATCGTACATGAACCAAGAGGAATCATAGAATGAGTAAGAGAAATATCTTTTCTCTCTAATTTTTTAATATAACGCATCATCTCAGTCTCAGAATGATATTTATTAAACACCTCCTGAGTTAAAATCGGACTAGTACGTAATAAATTTTCTGCGGCAATGCTAGCCTTGTTGAGACCTTTTTTGCTCAAGCAAGCTGCAGAATTATCAGCGGGATTAACACCAAAAAGTTTGAACAACTTCTCCATTTCATGGCAATCGGTAAGTTCATCAAGTGACAATTGCACAGTAGAAGCATCAGGATAATAGAAATTAAATCCAGCTTTCTCTGCTTTAGAACGAATAGCAGAGGCATCTACATTTAAAAGACGTATAGTATCAAAAACCTCTGTAGAGGCTAATTGTATATTTTTCTTTGTTAATAAAGTAGCTAAAAAATTAGTATAGAAGGCTACTTTTCTAGCACGAGAAGCTATTTCTTTTGGTCCATTATATACTGCATACATACTTGACATTACAGCCATAAGAGCAGTAGAGGTACAAATATTTGA
>JBAYDV010000060.1:0-12622 GCA_041668045.1 Bacteroidales bacterium
AAGTTATATAATCTGATTTCTCAATTATTGACTTTTCAAAAAATTGATACACAGCATTTGTCTCTGCAAGTAATGAAGTATGATTTTAATATGTATATTCAGGACAAAGTTATATTTTTCCAACCCTTGTGTGAACGTAAGAATATTACGATTAATCTGAATCTTCCAGAAGAAACTATTTATTTATGGACTGATAAAGAGAAATGTGATAAGATTTTCGATAATCTCTTTTCAAATGCTGTTAAATATTCTAAAAAGGGAGGGCTTATAAATATTACAGTAGCCCAAACCGATAAAAAGATAGAAGTAGAGATTAAAGATAATGGAATAGGTATTCCTCGAAAAGCTCAGAGATATATATTTTCTAATTTTTATCGTGCTGAGAATGCAGTTAATTCTAAGGAGACTGGCAGTGGTATAGGTTTATTATTAACGCGACATCTTATAAAACTACTTAAAGCTAATATTAGTTTTACTAGTGTAGAGGGTGAAGGAACTACTTTTTCAGTAAGTTTTCGTAAGGGCTATCGTCATTTATCCAAATATATAGTATATAATGAGATAAAGACTGATGATATTTCTCCAGAGCTTTTAACTAATAATATAGTAGAAGATATCAATGGTAAATTGATTAGGAATCATGCTAGTATAATGATAGTGGAGGATAATGATGAATTAAGGTATTATCTTAAGAAAACTTTTTCACATTCTTATTCTGTAATAGATAAACCAGATGGAGAGTCTGCACTTCTTTATCTAAAAGAAAAATCAGTAGATTTAATAATCTCTGATGTAATGATGCCAGGTATCCAGGGGGATGAGTTATGTAGAAAAATCAAAAAAGACTTTACCACATCACATATTCCTGTAATACTACTTACTGCTAAAGCAGATAAAAATGCCGTATTATTAGGATTGAAGAGTGGAGCAGATGATTATCTTACGAAACCATTTGATTCTGAAATTTTAAAGACTAAGATTAAAGGAGTCCTTCATAACAGAGAAGTTATGCGTCGATATTTTAGATCTCATCATGAAAATCTAAATATGGATTATTCTAATATGTGCTCTCCAATGGATAAAGAGTTCCTGGATCATTGTAATAAACTAGTTAAAGATAATTTAGAAAATCCAGAATTTACGATAACTAAATTATGTAGAGAATTAGCTATGAGTAGAACTCTGTTCTATGAAAAACTGAAAGCTCTCACTGGTCAATCTCCAAATGAATTTATCAAAGAAATCAAGATGGAAACCGCTGCATCTCTCTTAAAACAGCATTTATCAGTGCAGGAAGTGGCTTTTCAAGTAGGATTCACAGATTCTAAATATTTTAGTACTGTGTTTAAAAGACATTTCGGTATATCGCCAAGTAAATACATCTAATATACATTTTGATAGAATTTACACCTTTTGTGATAAATTTTAAACCATTGGAATACGCTATCTATATATCTTTGATATCGTAAATAATAATCTAAAACATGTGATATGAAGAAAGAATTAGTTTTATTTCTCTGTTTAATAATATTCATTCCTTTTTATGGATATTCAACAAACAAAATTAGCCCTGAAATCCAAGAGCAAACTTGGCAGATCAAGGGTACGGTTACCGATGAGCAAGGAGAACCTCTTGTAGGTGCGACTGTTCTTATTAAAGGAACTACGGTCAGTGTTATTACTGATTATGATGGAAACTTTAGTTTAAAAGCCCCTAAACAATCTACACTATCAATTTCTTATATTGGTTTTACTTCTGAAGAAATAGAAGTCACTCAAACAAAAGCTTTTTATAAAATAGTATTAAAGACAGATAGCGAATTACTTGATGAAGTAGTAGTTACTGCACTTGGTATTAAGCGAGAAAGAAAAGCTTTAGGTTACGCTGTAGGCGAAGTTAAAGGTAATGAACTTGAAAAAGCAAAAGGAACCAATGTGATTAATTCATTAGCAGGTAAAGTACCAGGACTTGTTGTTAGCCAAACAGCTAGTGGTCCTTCTGGTTCTTCGCGTGTTATTATTAGAGGTAGTACTGAAATGACCGGAGATAATCAGCCGCTATATGTAGTTGATGGTGTCCCTTTGGATAATTCAAGTTATAGTTCTGCTGGAACTTTCGGTGGTTATGATCTTGGAGATGGTATTTCAAGTATTAACCCTGATGATATAGCATCTATGTCTGTATTGAAAGGTCCTGCTGCATCTGCTTTATATGGTAGTCGTGCTTCTCATGGAGTGATTTTAATTACTACAAAAAAAGCTGATAGTAATAAAGAATTTTCAGTTGAATTAAATAGTACTACTACTTTTAATAAACAATTGACTAAATGGGATGATGTACAATATATGTATGGTCAAGGTACAGATGGACGTATAAATGGTACTGATGATAAATATTCATCTAGTAAAAACTGGGGTCCGAAAATAGATCCAGGTTTAAATCTGACTTATTATGATGGAATTACCCGTCCATATGAAATAGTAAAAGATAATATAGATGGTTTTTTCCGTACAGGTATGACTACAACTAATTCATTCATAGTAAGTAAAACGAAGGATAATACTGGAATTCGTGCTACTTATACAGATATGCGAAATAAAGATATCGTACCAGGTTCAGATATGAGTCGTAATACTATCAATCTTAGAACTAATACTACTATAGCTAAAAATATAGATTTAGATTTCAAGTTGACATATACGCATGAGGATGTAGATAATCGTTCAGCGTTATCAGATTCCCGAGCTAATCCTTCTCGTAATTTAATGTCTTTAGCTACTACATATGACCAAGCATGGCTTAAGAATAGTTATGAAGATGAAAATGGTAATTATTATGATTGGAATGGACGTGATGTATGGAATGTTAATCCTTATTGGATTATAAATAATATGACTAATACGTCTGAAAAAGATAAATACATGGCATCTGCATTAGTCCGTTATCGTGTTAATGACCATTTAAAATTACAAACAACAGCTGGTGCTGATATCAGTAATTTTGATTTTCAAGAATATGAAGCTCCTACTTCTCCAGGATTTGAATCTGGTCAAATGCAGAAAAGTAGATTTGATAACAAAATGTATAATGTCGAATTTCTAGCTATGTATAATAATAGTTATAAAAAGTTTGATTATGGAGCTACATTTGGAGCTAATCTATATAGTCTGGATAATAAAACTCAAATAATTACGGGAACAAATATGCAGATTCCTGAAGTTATCGCACTGCAGAGTTTTCTTGATAAAGAAATAGAAGAAGGAACTTACAGAAAACAGATTAACTCTATTTATGGAGCTGTTAATTTAGCATATGATGATTTTCTATTCGTAGATGCTACTTTAAGAAGTGATCACTCTTCTACACTGCCTTCGTCAAATAATACTTATCTATATCCTTCAGTATCAGGTAGTTTTCTGTTCTCTGAATTGTTAAACATAGATCCAAAGATATTTAGTTATGGTAAATTAAGAGCATCATGGGCACAAGTTGGTAGTGATACTAATCCATATCAGTTAGGACTAACTTATTCTATGACTACTAAAGCTTATGATGGATATGCAGCAGCATATATAACTAATGGAACTGTACCAAATACAGAACTTAAACCTACTATGACTAATTCTGCAGAATTTGGTATGGAATTAAGATTCCTGAATAGTAGAATAGGATTTGATTTCACATATTATACTCAGAGTAGTAAAGATCAGATTATGAGATTAAATAGTTCTGCTACATCTGGTTATAACTATGCTCTTGTAAATGCTGGTGAAATCCAGAATAAAGGTACTGAAATCGTTCTAAATACACGTCCAATAGAAACTAAAGATTGGACTTGGGATTTGAATTTCAACTTTTCTAAAAATAAAAATAAAGTAATAAGTCTAGCATCTGGCATTTCAGAATTTGAGTTATCATCTGCTCGTTGGATAGATGTAAAAGTAGCAGCCGTAGAAGGTGAAAATTATGGAGCTATTATGGGCCGAGACTATGTGAGAAATGATAATGGAGATATTATCATTAACCCTAGTACGGGATATCCTGAGGTTACAGATGATTTGAAAGTTTTAGGAAATGCTTCTTGGGATTGGACAGGTGGTATAAATACGAATTTGAGATATAAAAATCTATCTCTTTCAGCTATTATCGATATTAAAGTAGGAGCTGATTTATATTCTATGTCTGCTCGTTCTTCTTATAAAACTGGAAAAGATAAAGCTACTTTAGCAGGAAGAGATGAATGGTATGAATCAGAAGAAAAAAGACTTGCTGCTAATATATCAGAAGGTTCATGGGACCCTACTGGAGGATTTGTAGCAGAAGGAGTAATACCTGTCACCGATTCAGAAGGAAACGTGACTTATGAAAAAAATACTAAATATGTTAATCCTGAGGATTACTGGTCATATATCTGTGATAAGACGCCAGTACCGTTTATATATGACAATTCATACGTAAAAGTGAGAGAACTTACTATTTCATACCGTGTACCTAAAAAATGGTATTCGAAAGTATTGTCTGATGTCGCTGTCTCTTTCGTAGCTAGGAACCCATTTATTATTTATAAAAATATACCTAATATCGATCCTGATTCAAATTATAATAATAGTACAGGTATGGGATTAGAATATGGTTCACTTCCTTCTACTAGAAGTTTTGGCTTTAATATTAACGTAAAATTCTAAAAAAATAATGAAAACTATATATAAAATAACATTAGGATTAATATGTGTAAGTAGCCTTTTATTTAGTGCTTGTAGTACAGATTTCAATGATTTGAATACAGATCCATCTAAGGCGAATACTGTTGATCCAAACTATCAATTATCATACGTAGAATTACAATCATGGGGTGATTGGCAGCTTAGTCAGTCATATACTTTTTACTTATCATCTTTTACTCAATATTTACAAGGTGATTGGAATACTACTAATTATGGTGGACAATATCGACAAGATGATTCTGAAATGTCTAATACATGGATGATGATGTATCCACATCTTATAAAAAATTTAGTAGATATAGTAGAACGCACGAAAGATGATTCTACTCAAGTAAATATAAATTCTATAGCGAGAATTTACAAAGTATATTTATTCTCTATTTTAACAGATATGTATGGTGATATACCATATTTTGAAGCAGGTATGGGCTATCTTTCTCAGAATCTAACTCCTGATTATGATAGTCAGGAATTAATATATAAAGATTTTTTAAAAGAGTTAACAGAAACAGTTGAGGCTCTTGATGAAACTAAAGATCAAGTTACTGGAGATGTAATTTATGATGGTGATTTGAGTAAATGGAGAAAATTAGCTAATTCACTTCATCTACGTTATGCGATGCGTATAGTTAATGTTGAACCAGAATTATCTAAATCAGAGGTCATTAAAGCTGTTAGTCAAGAAGCAGGTCTTATGACATCGATCGATGATGATGCATTGATCCCTTATGAAGATATTTTTGATTATGATGAAGATGAGTATCGTAGAAATGCTATTTCGCAGACATGGAGAGGACGTGAAGCTTATCCTACTACTTATATTTGTAGTACTTTTTGGGAT
Source organism: Bacteroidales bacterium (assembly GCA_041668045.1). Classification (GTDB taxonomy): domain Bacteria; phylum Bacteroidota; class Bacteroidia; order Bacteroidales; family UBA932; genus JBAYDV01. Next base: position 5,567 of record JBAYDV010000060.1, read on the forward strand.
CAATTAGAGAGTACTAATGACCCTAGATTATTAGTTTATGCACGTTGCTACGACGAAAGTTCTCCTAATGATCCATTCGGTAGAGTAGATATAACAGAAAATTTAATAGAAGAAGGTGGTACTTTTCAACCATGTCAGCCAGGATATTTCTGGTATGATAAATGGCCAAGTGGTTATTGGAGTCACCTAGTTAATGGATGGATGGATAAAGCATCTCGTCCACAAGCCAATAATATATTTTTGAAAGGAGATATACCAGGTGTAGTAATGACATATTCTGAAGTAGAGTTTTTATTAGCAGAAGCTAAAGTACGTTGGGGAGATGCGATAGCTATTAATGATGATGCTGCAACATGTTATAACAATGGTGTAACAGGAGCTTTTAGATTACTAGAGAAATTTGGAGCAGATACATTTAGTTCAGATACTATTAATTCTTATTTAACCGATAATCCATTTCCAAGTGATTATAATGAGCAAATGACAGCTATAGGTACTCAAATGTGGATTCTAAACTTTAATAATGCGCCAGAAGGATATGCTAACTGGAGAAGAACTGACATTCCGGCATTACTACCTTCTTCAAGTTATGGTGCTATAACTATTAATTCTCAAACTACTCCACTTAGACTTTGTTATCCTTTATTCGAAAGTTCATATAATCCTGATGGTTACAAAACAGCTGTAGATGCTATGGGTGGAACAGATGATTGGAATTCACCAGTATGGTGGGATAAATAAAAAATTAATGAATAATAAAGAATAAAACAATGAAAAAATTAATATTAGTATTAAGTATATTATTCGCTTTATATGCATGGACTGGGTGCAGTGATGATGATATAACAACTCCAGAATTAACAACAGATGAATATCCTCGTATATTTGGCAGATGGCCGGAAGGTGCTACAGATGGCACATTAGGCGAATTCGATATTCCATTAGATCAAGTACTTAATATAAATGTACAATATACTCCAGCGGATTTATGCGAGGGAATATGGTATCTGGATGGACGTGAGATCCATCGTGGTGTTGGTTTAACTTTCGTGCCTTCTGTGGTAGGTGAGTTTAATTTGAAACTTGTAGTAAAAACACCTACTAAAGAGACTTCTCGTGAGGCGATTTTAGTAGTTAGTGAACCAACTGAATAATTAACTTTTAAAAATAAAAAAATGAGAAATTTATTCAAATATATATTTTGTATTCTTCCTTTATTTGTCATCTCTTGTTCAGATGATGATAATCAAGTAGTTAATGAAGAAGAACAAACTCTTCCTTATGTCCCTTTCGAAATTAATAAAGGAGTTAATGTAAGTGGTTGGCTATCACAGAGTGATGCTAATAATAGTGACAGAACTAACTTTTTTACACAAGAAGATGTTAATTCTTTGGCTAGCGAGGGTTTTGACCATATCCGTTTACCAATAGATGAAGAAGATATGTTTACTGAGGATGGTGAAAAAATCGACGAAAACTTTACACTGTTACATAATGCTATCGATTGGTGTGAAAATGCTTCAATGAAAGTGATAGTCGATATGCATACTGTACGTTCACAAGATTTTAGTAAAGCTCCTTCTGCTGAAACTATTAGTAGTTTCTATGATACATTTGAAGACGGGAGTATAGGATCCTGGTTTCCAACGAAAAATGATGTAGTAACATTATCAGTAGTAGATAATCCAGAGAAAGATGATGTGAATAGTAGTGATAAAGTTTTATTGATTAATAAAACAAATGATGGTAATGATTGGCCAGCAGGTAAACGTAAAGACTTCGAATTACCCGTAGGTCCAAATGATATGCAGTTTAAATATCTAAGAATGAAATTCCGTAAAGATAAAGTTAGTACGATGACTGTCATTTTAACTGACCAAGACGGAAAAGAATATTATACCGGATATCAAAATTCTGCTGCTAATGATTGGGAAGAGATAGCTATAGAAGTACAAGGCAAAATGGATGGTACATGTACTAGAGTAACACTTCGTCCCGATAATGTAGAAGGAAAGTTATATGTAGATGATATATACTTTTCAGATAGTGACGAAGGAACTAATAAAGATCTAGTTTCAGATGTGGATGATTATGTTCCTGAATTATGGACAGATAAAGAAGCACAGTTCAAACTTCTAGATTTATGGAAAACATTGGCAGATGACTTAAAAGATTATTCTACCTCATCAGTAGCATTTGAACTTCTAAATGAACCTGTAGCTACTTATGACTCTCAATGGAACGCTCTATCTTTATTATTGATAAATGAGATTAGAGCCAATGATCCAGACCGTAAAATCGTACTTGGATCAAATCTATATGAAAGTATCAATACTTTTAATCAATTAACTGTGCCTGAAGATGATCATAATATTATATTAAGTTTCCATTTTTATGAACCATTTCTTTTTACTCACTATCAAGCAGAATGGACGGCTTTAAAAAATCTTAATGTGACAGTACATTATCCAGGAGAAATTATTTCTCCAGAGGATTATGATGCCTTATCTGATGCTGATAAAAGTATAGTAGATAATTATATGGGTAGTTATGATAAGACTACACTTGAATCGAGAATAGCTCTAGCTGTAAGTAAAGCTAAAGAATTAGGATTACAGTTATACTGTGGAGAATTTGGATGTTATAAAAAATCTCCAAGTGCAGATCGATTAGCCTGGATAGAAGACATGACATCTATTCTTCAAGATCAAAATATCGCTTATTCATATTGGGAATATAAACAAGGTTTCGGATTCAGCGACTCAGAAAGTAATATTATAGAACAAAACGTGATAGATATTTTAACAAAATAAATAAATAATTATGCGTAATACACTTATCGGAGTCATTTTAATCGGGCTATCATTTACAGCATGTAATTCTAACAATGATAGCTATATGAATCCAAATTTACCAGTAGAGGAAAGAGTTTCTAATTTAATGAAACAGATGACTCTAGAAGAGAAAGTAGCACAGATGTGTCAATATGTAGGGCTAGAACACATGAGAACTGCTGAAAAAAATATGTCAGCAGAAGACTTAAAAAAAAGTCAGGCTCAAGGTTTTTATCCAGGACTACACTCTTCAGATGTAGAAGAAATGACTAAAGAAGGTAAGATAGGGTCCTTTTTACATGTTGTTACTACTAAAGAAGCTAATTATCTCCAATCCTTGGCACAAGAAAGTAGATTGAAAATCCCATTATTAATAGGGATAGATGCGATTCATGGCAATGGATTAAATCGTGGTTCTACTATATATCCTACTCCTATAGGCCAGGCAGCAACCTTCGATACATCATTAGTTGAAGTCATATCTCGAGAGACAGCTCTCGAGATGCGTGCAAGTGGTATGCAATGGACTTTTACACCTAACGTAGAGGTAGCTCGCGATGCTCGATGGGGAAGAGTAGGAGAAACATTTGGAGAAGATCCATATTTAGTATCTAAGATGGGAGTGGCTACTGTAAAAGGATTTCAAACAAAAGATTTTACTGGCGACGATAAGGTAATCGCATGTGCAAAACATTTAGTAGGAGGAAGTCAATCTGTTAATGGTATTAATGGTGCTCCTGCAGACATCTCAGAACGAACTTTAAACGAAATATTTTTTCCTCCTTTCGAGGCATGTATAGATGCAGGAGTATATACTATTATGTCTGCTCATAATGATTTGAATGGAGTTCCATGTCATGGTAATAAATATCTTATGACAGACATGCTTCGTGATAAATGGAACTTTAAAGGTTTCGTAGTGAGTGACTGGATGGATATAGAAAGAATGCATGATTATCATGCTGTAGCAGAAACGAATAAAAAAGCTTTTCAGATAAGTGTGAATGCTGGGATGGGGATGCATATGCATGGTCCTGGTTTTTCTGAAGCAGTGATAGAGAGTGTTCATGAAGGTTCTATATCAATGGATAAAATAGATCAGGCTTGTGCAGAAATATTAAGAGCTAAGTTTAAGTTAGGCTTATTCGAAAATCCATATGTCGATGTCGAAAAAAAGGATCAAGTGGTCTTTAATAATGTTCATCAACAGACAGCTTTAAAAGGAGCTCGAGAGTCTATCGTTCTATTAAAGAATGATAAAAATTTACTTCCTTTGAAGGCATCTAAATATAAACATGTATTCGTAACAGGACATAATGCCAATAATCAGTCTATATTAGGAGATTGGGCTATGGAACAGCCAGATTCTAATGTTATCACTGTATTAGAAGGATTAAAAACGATTAGTCCGAGCACGGATTATAATTTTCTAGATCTTGGCACTAATGTTAGACGTTTAACAGATGCTCAACTGCATGCAGCTGTACGTAATGCTAGAAAATCAGATCTAGCTATACTAGTAGTGGGTGAAAATTCTATGCGATATAAATGGAATGATAAAACATGTGGAGAAAATAGCGACCGTTATGAATTAGGTTTAGCTGGAAGACAAGAAGAATTAGTAGAGGCAGTGGCTGCTACGGGTACGCCTACTATCGTTATATTAGTCAATGGTCGTCCTTTAGCTACTGAATGGATAGCTGAGAATATTCCTAGTGTTATAGAGGCATGGGAGCCAGGAGCCTTTGGAGGACAAGCGTTGGCAGAAATTCTTTATGGAAAGGTTAACCCAAGTGGTAAGCTTCCTATTACTATACCAAGAAGTGCTGGCCAAATACAGTGTGCTTATAATTATAAGTTTACTAATCATTGGTTTAAATATGCTACAGGTAATTCGAAACCTTTATTTGATTTTGGTTATGGTTTGAGTTATACTAAGTATAAAATTGATAATTTAGAAATTTCAAAAGATTCTATAAAAGTTGGAGAGGATGTTAGTGTTTCTGTAAATGTAACTAATATTGGACAAGTAGATGGTGATGAAGTAGTTCAACTATATATTAGAGATGATTATAGTTCTGTTACGCGTCCTTTAAAAGAGCTTAAGAGTTTCGCTCGTGTATCTTTAAAGGCAGGAGAAATGAAGAAAGTCTCTTTCAAAATCACCCCTAAGATGTTGTCTTTTTATGATATTAATATGAATTATGGGGTAGAGCCTGGAAGTTTTAAGATTATGGTTGGGAATTCTTCTCTTGATTCTGATTTAAGTAGTATTTCTTTATTGGTGAAATAATTTTCTAATAGAGTTGTACTTTTTTGTGTTATATTTATGTTTTTAACATTAAATAAATCTAAAATAAAATGAAAAAAAATAATCGTATATTATTTACTATTGTCGCATTTGTATTTTCTTTGATTTCTGTTTCTGCTATGGAAGGTGTGTCTGGGAATACGATTAGTGCTAACGACGAAGGTAACATTGCCGTGAATAATACGGTAGAGAATGCTAAGATTCCTTTGCTGGCTAATGTTTATGCTAGAGATATTAAAACTTTGAATGGTCAGTGGCATTATTTGATTGACCAGCAGGAGATGGGCTATTATGATTATAGAATGCATGAGCTGAAAGATGGTTTTTTTAAGAATCAGCATTTTACGCAACGAGGTTTAGTGGAGTATGATTTTGATTTAGCTCCTACTATGCAGATTCCTTCTGATTGGAATACTAGGGATCCTCATTTATATTTGTATGAAGGGACTGTTTGGTTTAAGAAAAGTTTTAATATAAAGAAAGAGTCTGATAAGAGGTATGTAATCTATTTTGGTGCAGCTAATTATAAGAGTATAGTTTATGTAAATGGTGAAAAGATAGGTGAACATGTAGGTGGTTATACTCCTTTTAATTTTGATATTACTTCTGTTATTAAAGATGGTGAGAATTTCGTTATTGTTAAAGTTGATAATTCTCGTGCTAAAGAAAATATTCCTACCGAGATTTGTGATTGGTGGAATTATGGAGGAATAACAAGAGATGTTTCTTTGGCTATTCTTCCTCAGAAATATGTAGCTGATTATAAACTTACTTATTCTAATGATTGGAAAAATGATCCTCGTGCTAAAAAAGGTGTTATCAGTGGTTATGTTCAACTGAATAATAAAACTGCTGGTGAGCAAGTTAAGCTTTCTATCCCAGAATTGAAGTTATCTTTAGATTTGAAGACGGATGCCAATGGTCGTGCTGATTTTAGTTTTAATGCTCGTCCTGAGTTATGGTCTCCTCAGTCTCCTAAATTATATGATGTTAATTTTTCTTATGATGACTGTAATTTGTCTGATGAAATCGGGTTTAGAACTATTGAAACAGAGGGCAAAAAGATACTTTTAAATGGTAAACATATCTTTTTAAGAGGTGTTAGTATTCATGAGGAAGCTCCTTTTGGTTTAGGTCGTGCTAATTCAGCAGATCAAGCAAGAGTCCTTTTAAGTTGGGCTAAAGATATGGGTTGTAATTATGTCCGTCTGGCTCATTATCCACATAATGAGCATGCAGTTCGTGAGGCTGAGCGTATGGGTATAATGGTATGGTCGGAGATTCCAGTTTATTGGACTATAGATTGGACTAATCCTGAGACTTTGGCTAATGCTAAGAATCAATTAGATGAAGAGATAACTCGTGATAAAAATCGCGCAAATATCGTTATTTGGTCTGTAGCTAATGAGACTCCTCATGGTGATGCTAGAGATAAGTTTCTTACTTCTTTAGTTAAGTATGCTCGAGAGAAAGATTCTACTCGTTTGATTTCAATGGCTATGGAGGTTACCTCTGCTGATGGTCTTACTAATACTTTAAATGATAATATGCATAAGTATGTAGATGTCCTTAGTTTTAATGAGTATGTTGGTTGGTATAGAGCTAGTAATGAGTTGGCTACTAAGTTTGTATGGAATATTCCTTATGATAAGCCTGTTATTATTTCTGAATTTGGAGCAGCAGCTCTGCAAGGTTTACACGGAGATAAGAGAGATAGGTGGACAGAAGAGTATCAAGCTGAGACTTATAGAGCTAATCTAGAGATGTTAGATAAGATAGATGGAATTTCTGGTATGTCTCCTTGGATATTGGTTGATTTTCGTTCTCCTAGACGTCATCTTACAGGTATTCAAAATGATTATAATAGAAAAGGATTAATCTCTCCAGAGGGGATTAAAAAACAAGCTTTTA
>JBAYDV010000061.1:0-12184 GCA_041668045.1 Bacteroidales bacterium
GATAGAGAATAAGTCACGTTATGAATTTCATTTTCGTAATAATGATACAAAATATGTATTGAGTGCAAGTACAGAATATGTCGAATATAATAATGATACGCGACAAAAAACTTTTCTGTATGACGAGTTGACAGATTTAAATTATAATACTGATATTAATTTATTTAAATATGGTTTTTCAGCTAGAGCATATAAGAAATTTTTAAATGATAAATTAGGATTGGCTTTTGGCTTTCGTTTAGATGGAAATAATTATAATGATAACACAACTAATTTATTTAATCAATTTTCACCAAGGTTATCGGTGTCATATGATATTGATAAAAAGAATAGAATAAGTGCGGCAGCAGGTAGATATTTCCAAAATTCATCATACGTAACATTAGGATACAGAGATAATAATCAGATACTTGTAAATAAAGATAATGCAAAATATATAGGGCTTGACCAATATAATTTAGGGATAGAACATAAATTCTCGGATAGAATTTTCCTGTCAGTTGAAGGATTTTACAAAAAGTATTTTAACTATCCTATTAATCTTACGACGGGTTCTAGCTTGGCAAATCAAGAAGTTTATTCTTCTGTCTATGGTGCAGCTATTGTAGATTTTATGGGCGACGGAGAGGCTTCAGGTTTCGAAATCTTAAATCGTTGGAATTATGATACTTTTTCTCTATTGGCTTCATATACTTTTGTGAGAAGTTTATTTACAAATTTATCTGGAAAATATGTGGCATCTGCTTGGGATAGTAAACATCTTTTTACTTTAACTGCATCAAAAAGTCTTAAAAAAGACTGGAGAATAGGATTGAAATGGAGATATGTGGGAGGTTTACCTTATACACCATATGATATGGAAAAATCTTCACAAATAGATGTTTGGAATATTAATGGAGGTGCTTATCTTAATTATGATTTATTAAATGAAAATAGGTTAAAAGCATTCCATCAATTAGATATAAGAATAGATAAAAACTATTATTTTAACAAATGGACATTAATGCTTTATTTTGATGTCCAGAATGCATATAATTCTCAATATAAAAGTAGAGACTATGTGATTCGTGCCAAAAATGAAGATGGCTCTTATAAGACACAGAATAATGGTAATAATTATATATTAGAAACATATCCTAATACATCTGGAACAGTGTTACCAACTTTAGGAATAATAATTAAAATATAGAATAAAATAATATAATAGATGAAAAATTATAAATCTGATAAAGTATTTGCAGAAAAGCATATATCAGTAATAGAACTTAAAAATGATGATGCAAGAGTCTTGCTGTCTCCTGATTTACAAGGAAGAGTTTTGACTAGTAGTGCAAATGGAGAAGAGGGATATAGCTTCGGTTGGCTAAATTATGATTTAATATCAGCAGGGCAATATTTGCCTCATTGTAATAATTTTGGAGGAGAAGATAGATATTGGCTTGGACCAGAAGGTGGACAATTTTCTTTATTTTTTAAAAATGGTACTGATTTTGATTTTGAAAATTGGCAAGCTCCTTCATTAATAGATACAGATTCATGGAATTTAGTATCACATGATGAAACAAATTCTATATTTGAAAAATCTGCAATTATCGAAAATTATAAAGGGACTAAGTTTAATTTACAATTAAATAGAAAAGTCAGTTTACTTGATACAAAAGAAGTGTATAAAAATTTATCACTGAAGGAGTTCTTTGATAAGTATAAAAATAATTCTCTAGATAAACTTGATATAGTAGCATTTTCTTCTGATAATGAGATAACAAATGAAAATGATTTTGAGTGGAATAGAGAAACGGGAATGCTTTCAATTTGGATCTTGGGTCAATTTATTCCATCGGACGCAAACAAAGTAATTATTCCTTATATAGATAGTGATGAAGATGAAATTAATGATTCATATTTTGGTAAAATAGATGAAGATAGATTATCTATTAATTCAAACATCTTAGAATTTAAAGGAGATGGGAAAAAAAGAGGAAAAATAGGTCTTCCACCATCTATGGCGAAACCTATTATTATGTCTTTAGATGAAAAAAATCAAACTCTAACTGTAGTAACCTTCAGCTTTGATAAATCAAAAAAAGATTATATAAATTCTATGTGGGAATACCAAGCAGAGCCATTTAAAGGTGATGTTGTTAATTCTTATAATGATGGTCCACTAGAAGATGGATCAATTATGGGACCTTTTTATGAAATAGAAACATCTTCAGCAGCTACAAATCTTAAACCTAGAGAAACCGCAAAACATATGCACACGACTTATCATTTCAAAGGAAATTTAGAAACTTTGAGTGATTTAAAAGATTATTTAATAATTAATTTCAAATAAAGAACAAAATATAATATGTGGATATCTCTAATTATTATTTTTTTAGTATGCTATTTACTAATAGCACTAGAACATGTAATAAAAATCAACAAGAGTGCAATAGCTCTATTCATGGCTGTAGTTCTTTGGACTATAGTTCTTTTTTTCTCTACTCAAGTAGCAGACTTATTTAACAAAACAGCTTTTGACATTTTTCTCTCACAGCATCTGTCATTAGCATCTCAGATTCATAAAACTCAGACAATAAGTTTTCTTGTTAATTCGCTATTAATAAGACATTTAGGCGATATTAGTGAAACACTTTTCTTCTTATTAGGTGCAATGACAGTAGTTGAACTAATCGATGTAAATGGTGGATTTAATTTCATAACGAACCGAATTTCTTCAAAACATATAAATACACTTCTTTGGGTAATAGCATTTATAACATTTTTCTTATCAGCATTATTAGATAATATGACGACCACTATTGTTATGATAATGTTAATCAGAAAACTACTACCTTTAAAAAAGATACGTTGGTGGTTTGCTGGTATGATTGTAATCGCGGCCAATGCAGGAGGAGCGTGGTCGCCGATAGGAGATGTAACTACCATAATGCTTTGGGTAAAAGGCAATATAACCACATTGCCAACAGTTACACATCTTATTTTACCTTCTCTTACGGCAATGGTAATCCCTGTGGCTATTATATCATATAGATTAAGAGGAGTAGTTAAAATTAACCATACTGCGTCTGTAGATGGTAGATTTTATGAGCAACTATCTTCATCTCAAAGACGTAATATCTTAATTATGGGTATAGTTGGTCTAATGTGTGTACCTGTATTTAAATCTGTAACACATCTTCCACCTTTTATGGGTATATTAGCTGTACTTTCGTTATTATGGATATATACAGAATTAGCTTATAAAAGAGTCAAAGATGTTGAAGAACATAAAAAAAATAGAGTATCTAGAGTACTTTCTCATATAGATATGTCTACAATATTATTCTTTTTAGGCATTCTACTAGCTGTAGCAGCGCTTCAAGTAGCAGGTATCTTAGGATACGCAGCCAACTTTTTAGATAAAACTATACACAATGGTTATATAATAAATGGTATTATAGGAGTAATGTCTTCTATTGTCGATAATGTACCTTTAGTAGCAGCTACCACAGGTATGTATCCAATTCAAGATCCAAATGCTGTTCAAGCTGCAAGCTATGCCGCAGATTTTATCCAAGACGGCTCTTTCTGGCAGTTATTAGCTTATTCTGCTGGAACTGGTGGAAGTATACTTCTTATTGGTAGTGCAGCAGGCGTAGTAGTAATGGGCCTCGAAAAAATGAGTTTTGCGTGGTATATGAAAAGATTTTCACTCTTAGCTTTTATTGGTTATATTGCAGGAATAGTAGTATATTGGCTTCAATCATTAGTTTTTTAGGATATAATGATTTATAGAAGAAACTATATTTTATAAAATACAAATTATTATGAAGAATTTATTGGTAACAGGAGGTGCAGGATTTATAGGATCTAATCTCGTAAGATTTTTAGTAAAAAAATATCCAGAATATAGAATAATCAATTTAGATAAGTTAACTTATGCAGGCAACCTTGCGAATCTTACTGAGATTGAAGATGCTCCGAATTATGTATTTATAAAAGCTGATATATGTGATTATGAAAAAATACAAGATATATTTATTAAATATAGTATAGACTCTGTTATCCATTTAGCTGCAGAATCACATGTTGATAGATCTATTAAGGACCCGTTCTCTTTTGCTCAAACTAATGTTTTAGGAACTTTAAATTTACTTCAAGCGGCAAAAGAATCATGGATTACGAATAATGATTCTAAAGATTTAAATGAACATCTTTTTTATCATGTTTCTACAGATGAAGTTTATGGAGCACTTAAATTCGATAAAGAGTTATTTACTGAGCATACAAGTTATTCGCCACATAGTCCTTATTCTGCATCAAAAGCTAGTTCTGACCATTTTGTGAGAGCATTCCATGATACTTATGGTTTACCAATAATAATATCTAACTGCAGTAATAATTATGGACCTTACCAATTTCCAGAAAAATTAATTCCTTTATTTATAAACAATATCAGACATAATAAACCTCTCCCAGTATATGGGAAAGGTGAGAATGTAAGAGATTGGTTATATGTATTAGACCATGTTAGAGCGATAGACTTAATTTTCCATAAAGGGAAAAAGGGAGAGACTTACAATATTGGAGGATTTAATGAATGGAAGAATATAGATTTAATAAAAGTAATTATAAAAGTTACAGATAAGTTATTAGGAAGAAAAGAAGGAGCATCTTTAAGTTTAATTAAACATATTACTGACCGTGCAGGTCATGATTTAAGATATGCTATAGATTCTTCTAAATTAAAAAACGAACTAGGATGGGAACCATCATTACAGTTCGAAGAAGGTATAGAGAAAACAGTCAAATGGTATTTGAATCATCAAGAATGGATGGATAATATCACTTCTGGGGACTATAAACGTTATTATAAAGAAATGTATGCAAATAGATAAAAAAGGACAAATTAGTTTGCCTGGTTTGAAAATAATATATGAAGATGATGATTTAATCGTCATTGATAAAGAGGCAGGTCTTCTTTCTGTCGGAACGACTAAGACTAAATCCTGGACAGCCCATACCATATTGAATAATTATGTCAATCAAGATACTAGGCTTGATAAAGCTTCAAGAGCGAGACATTATATTTCTAAGAATTATGATTCAAGAGCAGATGATCAATATGAAATATCTCCAATTTATGAAGAGGGTAATACTCCAAATAAAAAAGTATCCTATGACTCATCACGAAGACGAAATGCTTCTTCTAGAAGAGAACAAAGTCAAAGTCCGCGAGTCTTTATTGTACATAGACTAGATCGTGATACTTCTGGATTAATGCTTTTCGCTAAAAATGATAAGGTAAAAACAGCTTTTCAGGAAAGATGGAAAGATTATGTATATGATAGAAGATATATGGCTTTGATAGCTGGTACTGGAGCTGATCATAATTTAGATGCAAGTAAATTAGAAGAAGGATATGAAGGAGAGATAAATGCTCCCTTAGGAGAAAATTCTGCATGTAAAGTCTTTGTTCCAGAAGGGAAAAAAGGTGGAGATTTAATTTATACCAGAAATGGTAAAATTCCTATTCGTGATGCTGTTACAAGATATCGTATTGAAAAAGTTTATCCAGCTCCAGAAGGCCAGGAAGTAGGAGGATATGCTCTAGCTAGCTTTAGTTTGGATACAGGTAGAAAAAACCAAATACGAGCACATATGGAATATGTAGGTTATCCTATAATTGGAGATAAAAAATATGGCTCAGTAGCTCCTAATCCATATCATCGTTTATGTTTGCATGCTTATCGATTATGCTTTATTCATCCTTTAACCAAAGAAAAGCTTGAATTTGAAAGCAAAGTAGATTTTAAGAATAAGAAGAAAAGATAAGTTAATCTGTAATTTTCTTAAAATATCTACGATTATATTTTGGTAGTAAATTTGGGTGGAAAATACTAATTAGGTCTTTTAGTATATAATCAGGATGTATAGTTATATCATCATAATATGAATTTCTAATAGTATTACACCCATATATTGTTTTATTTTTAAAAGCTTTGAAATTAGAATATGGAGTATATTCTTGTTTTAAAGAATTATACGTCATGTTATTTTCTGCATAATATTTAATTAACCAGAAATCAGAATTAATACATTTTTCTAATACTGATTCAAAAGTTAGAGCCTTACTCCCAGTACCCTTAGTGTTTTTATAGAAATAATTAGCACCTGCATCTTTAAAAAAATTAGACATGTAACTCTCACCTGCGGGTACAAACCAAGTACCACCGTATTTTTTTTCTGAAATAACAGTAGGAATATATTCTTCTTTTTCTACTAATTGTTTTAAATAAAGATAATTTGATTCAACAGAATTAAATAACGAGTCAGCCTCTTTTTCACGATTAAGCAATAAACCAAAAAACTTTATCCATTCACATCTACCAAGTGGATTATTTTCCATGTAATCGGCACTTTCTATAATCGGAATATTTAATTTCTTAATAGATCCATAATCAGAATTCTGAAAAGGTGAAGCTATTATAACTTTTCCTTTTAAATCAATTATTGTTTCTAAATTTGGCGATGTAGATTTACCTACATCGGAAATCTTACCTTGTCTAATTAATTGTATTATTTTATCAGAAGTAATGTATTTGGTTTCACATGCTCCTTTTACTTTAGATATTTCACCTAAATCGTTAATCATAGAAAGATGAACACTTGAATAAACTATTATATTATCAATAGGAGTATGTATAATAGTGCCATTTATGTTTTTAGGTACTTTCTGACCGTCTTGAATAAGTATATAAGAATGCAATAAATGTCCTTTATTCCAAGGATCTTTAATGTTTACTAAAACATAATCTTTATTCTTTTGTATATTGATATTTTTAGCATATTTTAAAAAAATAGATTCTGATGTTGATATGTTTGCTTTCGTTCTAACATTCTCTTTATGGAATTTACAAGAAGAATTAAAGAATAAAATAAAACAAAACAAACAAATATATTTAGCGGATAATTTCATGTGGCGAAGTTAAATATAATTTTTAATAATTGAGTTGTCTATTTTTTTCAGAAAAAAAATACGTATATTTACAGCTATTAAATAATAGAATTTAAAATTGATTTTCAAAAAAAAATATAAATTTAATGTCCGGAGAAAATAAAAAATATAAAACCATAATAATTTCGGATATTCATCTAGGATCCACTTGGTCGAATATTAATAAAGTAATATATTTCCTAAAAAATAATATTTGTGAAACACTAATATTAAATGGTGATATTATAGATGGTTGGCATCTAGCTACAAGAAAGAAAAAAAAATGGAATGATGATTACAATAACTTCTTTCAAACATTGCTAAATTTAACTAACTCGACTAAAATTATATATGTTCGCGGTAATCATGATGATTTCGTATCAAAATTAGCATCATTAAAATTGCCAAATATCAGTTTTGTTGAAGATTATATCTACAAAAGTTTTGGTAAAACTTATAAAGTTCTTCATGGAGACTGTTTTGATTCATTTGCAGCCAGAATTAAGTTAGTAGCTCGTTGGGGAGATATTAGCTATCATATGTCACTACGTGTTACATATTGGATAAATAACTCACGAATGAAGAATAATAAACCATTGAGCGATTTGTCTAAAAGAATGAAGCATATAGTAAAAGTTTGGGTTAACAAGATGAGTGGATTCGAAAAGAAAATAAAAAAATTGGCGAATTCAGAACACTATGATGGAGTTATATGTGGACATGTACATAACCCTGAAATTAGAAATTACGGAGGTGTAATTTACATGAATTCCGGTGATTGGGTAGAGTCAATGTCTGCATTAGTAGAGAATTGTGATGGAAAGTGGGAGATATTATCTTTTCTTGATTAGGAAATCTTAGGTTCACATGGTATCCAAAACCAGAAATTAGAACCTTGTCCATGTACTGATTCAAACCCCACCTTACCCTGAAGAGATTCTATTACAGCTTTACATAAAGCTAATCCTAAACCATAACCATCCATGTCGCTTGGATTAAATTTTTGAAAATGTAAAAAAACTTTATCTTTCATTTCATCCTTTATGCCAATACCAGTATCTATAAATTCTACTTTAATACCATTGTTAATACAGCTATATCGGATAGTAATACTTCCATTATAGGTATATTTATTGGCATTTGTAAAATAATTAATCATTACTTTATGAAGTTTGTCTTTATCTGAATTAATAATACACTTTTTATAAGGATTAATAATCTTCAATTCTAAATTTGGTTTTAAAAATTCTATTCGCGCAGTTTGACAGAATTCTTCTAAAAATAAAGAAAAGTTAATTTCCGTTATATCAAGATGTATGTTTCCAGAATCATAGGCAGAGAGATAAATCATATCTTGAACCATTCCTAATAGAGAAATAGTGTTTTTATTTATAATTTCTGCATATTCAGCTCTTTCTTCATCATTATCGTAACTTTTATCGGCTAATAGACTAGCAAAACCTACTATAGAATTAAGAGGGGTCCTAATTTGATGACTCATATTAGCTATAAAAGCCGCCTTCAAATTATCGGCTTCTTTAGCTTTTTTAAGAGCTTGCTCCAATTTAAATTCTAATTCTTTAATTTTTTTTTCAGAATCAATATATTTTGTGTTATTAGACATTGATCGTTATTAGATTAATAATGCTTAACAAAAATAGCTATTTTTTTCAATATATCGACATAAGAGCTATATATTATTATAATATAATTCCTACTGGGCAATGATCGGATCCCATTACCTCCTGCATGATAAAGGCATCTTGTAACTTATCTTTTAGAGACTTGGAAACTAGAAAATAATCTAAACGCCATCCTACATTTCTACTTCTTGCGCCTCCTCTCATACTCCACCATGAATATTGATCTTTTTCATTTGGATGGAATAGTCTAAAAGAATCAAGTAAATCACCATTTATAAATCTGTCCATACCATCTATTTCTATTTGAGTATAACCAGCTGATTTATTATAATTAGCTTTCGGACGAGCTATATCGATTTCTTTATGAGCTACATTCATATCGCCACAGACTATAATTGGTTTTGTCTCTTCTAATTTTTTCAAATAGTTATAAAATGCTAAATCCCAATCTTCACGATATGAAAGTCTCTTAAGTTCTTGTCCAGAATTTGGAACATAAACATTAACAAGAAAGAAATCATCAAACTCAAGACATAAAACACGACCTTGGTCGTCATGAATATCGATTCCTATATTTTTTTTTACGCTAATTGGTTCTATTTTTGATATTATAGCAGTACCAGCATAGCCTTTTTTAACAGCAGAATTTGAGTAAATATAATAATCTTTTAATTCTTCAGATAAAACTTCTTGTACTTGATTATCTTGAGCTTTTGTTTCTTGAATACAGAAAACATCAGCATCTATTTCTTGAAATTTGCTAAAAAAATCTCTTTTATTTATTATAGCACGTATGCCATTAACATTCCATGATATTATTTTCATATTTCAAATCTAATAATTCATTTTCACAAATAAAAATAAACATTGACTAAAAGATATTATTGCCTTTGGCTTTATTTATTTCTTTAGTTATTTTTTGAACAAAATATAACGAAATTATTGCTATTAAAGCTCCTGCTATGAATGGTATTCTATAATCAACCATCCATAAAAGCCCTCCTAACACAGGTAGTACGACAGCAGAAATATGGTTGATAGTAAAACCTACAGCCATAGATGGCGCTATATCTTTTGGATCAGCACATTTATGAAAAAAAGTATTGATGCTCATAGAACAGCCATAGAAAATATTATCTAGAAAATATAGAATAACCATTATCCAGGCAGACTTAAAAAATGCATATCCTAAAAAAACAAATATCATCATGAAGTACTCACTTGAGAGAACTCTTCTTTCTCCATATTTATTAATAGCACTTCCAATTATTGGCGATACGAAATAAGTCAAAACATTATTTACTACGAATAGAATAGTAATGTGTCCGACATTAAAGTGATACTTTTGTACTAACATAAATATAGAAAAAACAATAAATATCTGTCTTCTCGCACCACTTAAAAAATTAAGAACATAAAATAACCAATATCTTTTACGAAATACCATACCTTTATTTTGTATAGTTTTGTTCTTAGTATCATAATCCATCGTAGAAGCAATGAATGCCAATATTAAAACGATTATTCCGATAAATAAAAAATTATCTTTATAGTTTAAAACTTTTGACAAGAAAAATATAATTGTTCCTAAAGCTATATTAGTCATAGCTTTGACACTATTTTGACGAGCGAAAATAAACGGAGATTCTTTAGTAGAAAATGTCTGCAGAATTAATGATTTGTTAGTCGTGCCAAAATAATGTATTCCAAGTGACAATATAAATGTAGTAATGATAAGTCCTATATAACTTGGAAAAAAACCAGCTAATGCTACCCCTACGCCTGCTACCATTACTGATATATATGATAATTTACGTTCTGCTATAATTAATAATATAAAGACTACAAACATAGATAGGAATCCAGGAATTTCTCTAATTGATTGAATAACGCCCAACTGAATGCCATTTATACCTACTTTGTCAACTGCGAAATTATTAAATAATGTCCTCCAACCTTGAAGAGATATAGCAGAAGCTATGGTTAAAAGCATTAAATATCTGTAAACTATATGAGTAGTTACATCTTTATGTCCTTTTCCTGAAAAATTAATTCCCAGAGGTAATACTTTCATTATTTTTTGTCGTTATTTTATTAATACACCATATAAATATTAAACAACAACCAACAATTACGAATGCATAATTAATACCAATTTTATCAGCGATAAATCCTGTTAATGGGGCGAACGCCATTGTTAGAAGTGATTTTAACTGCGAAGATACACTTAATATTGATACGCGTTCATTTTTATCCATTAAATTTCCTAACAAATCTATATAAATAGGTTTGCGAGTATTGTTTATAATATAAATGACTAAGAAAAGAATGACAAGTGCTATAGGTAACTTAGTCATAAATGCTATTAAAATTAAAACAAGTCCAAATAATAAATTAAAATAATTTAATAAAACAGAAATAGGCTTATTATTGTAATGATTTTTAATTCTATAAGCATTTTTTGAAGCATATGAACTGAAAATATAAATCATACTATAAGTTAAGCCGAGAATTACTTTTGTAGTATTATCTGTGCTAATATGATATGTCATCATTATACCAGAGGTAATTATAGCAGTTTCTAATAGCGGTTGAATAAGATCTTTTGTACTCGCTAAAACGCTTTCAAATAAACCATTATTCAGCATTGAATTTCGTAATTCTTTTGTATTAAAAATATGTGATAACATATCTTTTATAGTATATTTAATACTTCTATTTGGCTGCTTTACTATGTTATTTAAAGTATTAGGATATGTTGTTATTAATATGAAGTCTAGTATATATGGTAAAATTGATGCTAAAAAAATATAATTGTTTTTAGGAGCTAATAATATTATTACTATAAAAAGAATGGAACTCAAGGCACTTCCTAAAAGAGAAGAAGATCTTGTTTTGCCATAAACGAGTGTGTTTTGATTTTGCCAACCCTTAATTTCTAGATATGTATAAATCATCGCTTTATGTGTGCCAGACCTAAAGGCTTCTCCTAGTCCAAAAAATGATGTTGCTATAATGGCTATTGTGAAATTATTAGTAAAGAAAAAGCAAAAGAATGATATTATATAAAAGACAAAGCTAAGTAATAATTCATTTTTATTACCAAATCTATCTGCAATAATACCTGATGGTATTTCGAATATGTTTATTATAATTTCTTTTATAGTATAAAGTAAACCTATTTCTATAAGATTTAAACCTTGATTTAGTAAGAAAATAACTATATATGGTTCAAAAAATTTAAGATTTTTAAGAAAACCATATAAAGAAAACTTTTTAATCTGCTTATCAGAATATATATATGATTTATTTAACATGGTTTAAATTTACATAAAAATTAGATTTATTTTTATAAAATGTAGTTTTTTAGGTTAAATAAGTTTTTTTTATGTAAATTTGCAACGTACTATAGATTATGATGAATTGATGTTGTTATGCAAGAATATAAGGTAAATAAATATACGCTTCTTTTTGATTTTGATGGTGTTATAATGGATACTGAAGGTCAATATTCGAAGTTTTGGGATGCAGTTGGACAAAAATATTTAAATTTGGAAAA
>JBAYDV010000062.1:0-12127 GCA_041668045.1 Bacteroidales bacterium
ACACTCTCCATCCCAAATCATGGTAGGTTTTGCAGGAGGGTTCGATATGTGACTTATAGCTTTAAACATTTATTATTATATCTGGTTGAATCAAAGTTACATATTATATTATAGAATTGAAAGAGTGGGGGAACTAATTGTGATTAATTTTCAAACTATTCGCAGCAATATCCAGAAGCCATGTTAGAATCCAAATAAATTGAGGGTACGACGTGTTTTGTCGTGGTGTTGTGTTATTATTGTAGAAAGTTCAAAATAAAAGCTTTTTAACTGAAGAAAAAGTTTGTTTCAATGTAGTTTTTGTAATTTGAGAGGCAGGGAGTGGTTTCCCTGCCTCTTTATGTTGTGGTGGTACCTTTTGAAAAGCTGTTAAAAACGCTGTAAGATATTGATATATAGATATTTGTGCGAGAAAAAGGCTATTTAAAAAAAGTACCACCACGGAATTTTAAAACCGTGGTGGTCATTTTTAAAAAGCTGTTAAAAACGCTGTAAGATATTGATATATAGGTGTTTGTGTGAGAAAAAGGCCGTTTTAAAAAAGTACCACCACAACATTTTCAAGGGGTGGTGGTGGCTTAAGTGTTACAAGTGGAGTTTATGTGTAGTAATACGTTTCATCGTTTCGTACGATGGTGGCGTAAATGCTACAAGTGGGAGCGGGGGCATTGCCATAGAAAAAATGGTTTTACCTGTTCTTTTATAGGTATATGGTAATGATGTAATAAATTCCAACTATGATGAATAGTGATGCGATTATGCGTCTGAACCAGAGTTCAAATGTTTTTAGTTTATTATATATGTGACCAATTGATCCTACGCTGAAGGCGATGACCCAGGCGAAGATTATTACTGGTATGCCTGTCGCAATGGCAAAAATTACAGGCAGGTATAGTCCACTGGCACTACTTATGGTCATAGGCATTAGCATGCCGAAATAGAGTACTCCACTGTAAGGACAAAATGCTAGTGCGAAAACGATACCTAATAGAAGTACGCTTAAGAATCCATTGCTAGATTTTTCTCCTAATTTTTCGGTTAATGATCCGATGCCTGGGATTTTTATTTTTAAGATGCCGAGCATAAACAGGCCAATAATGATTAGCAGTGGTCCTAGTATCTTTTCGCCCCATTCTTGAAAGAATCCTTCAAGTTTGAATTGACTAGCTCCAAAGAAGAAAAGTAATCCTATAGCTGTGTATGTAATAGCACGTCCTAAAGTATAGATTATGCCGTTGATGAATACTTTTCGTTGGCTGTGTATGTCTTTACTGATAAAGCCGATAGCTGTAATGTTGGTGGCTAGAGGACAGGGACTTATGGATGTCATAAGTCCCAGAATAAATGCTGTGAGTATGGGAAACTGTGATGTTTCTAGCAAATTTTGTAGTAGTTCCATGCTTACTTAAGGGAGTCTATTGTAGTTTTGATTTTAGCTTTTAGTTTTTCTGGTTTGGTGCGTACGTTTAGAAATGCATCGTTGGTAAGGTTTACAACTTTTTCGCCTTTTACAATTAGTAGTGCTTGTCCTGTGATTTTGTATTTCTTTACTAAGGATTTGGATGCATCATTTTCAATGTTTATTGATTGAAAAGGTACTTTGTTTCCATAAGTGTCTTTTATGTAGGATTTGCTCACATTTTCGACAGCAGTACAAGTGGCACAACGGTATGTCCTGTGAAAATAGTAGGCTTTTACGGCGTTGTTGTTTTGATTATCGCTATCTACTTTGGTAGTGTTTGACTTAGCGGCTGTGTTGCTGTCGCAACATTGGGCTGATACAGAAATAACTCCTACTAATAGGGAAAGTGTTAGAGTGATAATTAATTTTTTCATTTACTTGATTAATTTAATATTTGTATTGTTCGTATATTTGCGAACAAATATAGAATTTTTTTTTAATTCTATATAAATTTTTTCTAATTTTATTGTCATTTTATTGTGTAAATTAGCTATAGTGTTAATCAAAAAATTATCCTATGAAAAGAAATATTAAATTAAGTGTGGTTATTTTTTTAATGATTTTAAATATAACCCCAATGTTCTCTGAGTCAAAAGATACAGTAGAATTATTGAAAGGTGGTCGATGGGAAATATTAAATCCTCAAGGTAGGGCTTCCGGTCGTCATGAAACTAGTTTCGTGAAATTTAAAGATAAATTCTATCTAATCGGAGGCAGGGGAATATGGCCTGTAGATGTTTATAATCCAAAGACAAATTGATGGGTTAAAAAAAATAAGACCCATGGTTTAATTTATACGAATAAAGAATATTCAAGCTATATATTGCGGTTTAAATATAAATGGGAAATAAAATAGCCAATAATTTCCAAAAATGGAGATATGATGCAGGGGTGTATTTTCATGTTACGAATGATAAGAAATGGCCTGATGGTTTAGAATATCAAATCAGTTATGACGATGTTCATCAGATTAATTATACAGGAGATGTGTGGTATAATAAAAAGTTTAATGTTCGTAATATTACTGATGGGGATTATCATTATTTACCTGAAAGTTTTCCTAATTGGACTGAATATAATAAAATGATAGGCCTTGGCGGCTGGGGTAATCGTCCAAAAGATAATACTCCTGGCACTGTAGGTAAACATGGCAAGAGAGTCCCTGTTGAAATTAATGTATCAGATTCTCTACATCCTATAATGAAAGGTTTACCACATAAATGGATTCATTACAATGATGGATTATATGGAGATTTAAGGGGCCCTGCAGAAAATATAAATGTATTGGCTTGGGTGCATTCTGACAAAAATTCTGGAGGAACTGGAAAGGATGAACCAGTTATATTTACTATTAAATATGGCGAAGACGTATTTTTCATTATGTTTTCGGGCACACGACAGATGATTTTACTAAAGCACTTGACAATAAAGATTTTCTTATAATGTTAGATAGAGGAACAGAATGGGCAGCTACTAGTAATGTGATATATTCTTTAAGAATCGGGGAGCATACTTTCAATTAATTCTATATTTATTCGAAAGATTATAGTCTGTAACTATAAATGTTATAGTGTTTTAAAATTATTTTATGTAACTTAGAGAGTTATATGAAAATACTTCAAACAGAACAGAATATTGGGAAAAAATCTATCAATATAGATAATAAAGTACTTGAGGCTCAGGTGAAATTACTTTATAGGCAAACCATGACTGGGCTAATCGGTATTATAATAGTGGCGTTTGCTGCTTGTATTACTTTTTGGCAAGTAATTCCTCAGTGGAAACTTTCTTTATGGATGGGCTTAGTATTTCTTATAACTATAGTAAGGGGAGGAGTCGTATTTTCATTTCAAAGGAAATTATCAGAAATTAATCATATTAATCTATGGTTGAATCTTCATTTCGCAGGTGTTGTGCTTTCTGGTTTGATGTGGTCTTTAGCTTTTTTATTTTTATGGCCGACGGAACATTCTGTATATCAATTAGTATGGCCGATATTTATTTTACCTCTTAGTGGTGCAGCTGTCGCGACATATTATATATGGAAACCATCTTATATTTCATTCTTACTTCTTACGACGATACCATCATCACTACGTCTTTTCTATGAAGGAGGTACTCTTTTTATTATTCTTGGTATTATTTGCATATTTTATATATATATATTGTTGAGAGCTGGCAGAGTAATGCATTCTTCTAGTGTGCATGCCTTTAAAGCAAGAATTCGTAATGAAGTTCTTAATGAGGGATTAAAAAATGAAATAAAGACAAGGGAGCAACTTAATTTAAGACTTAAAAACGAAATCTCAGAGAGAAAGTCGGCAGAGAAAGAAATTAGAAAACTATCTAAGGTGTTTTTGGATGGGACAAATCCAATTATTTTAGGAAATTTGAATGGAGAGATATTAGAGGTTAATGATGAGACTGTTAATGTATATGGTTTTTCAAGAGAAGAATTAATAAATAAATCTATTAATTTACTGGTACCTAATGAAAGTCATGAAAGAATGAATGAATTAATTAAACTTTGTATTCAAGGTAAGTTAATTCGTGATATGGAGAGTTTTAGAAGAAAAAAAGATGGTGACGAAATTCCTGTTCTTATGACTTTATCATTGTTAACTGATGAAGCGAATAAACCTTTTGGTATAGCTTTTTTAGCTTCAAATATAACTAAACAAAAGAAAATAGAGAAGGAATTAATCATATCTAAGGCAGTAGTAGAAAGTGCTAATGCCACTAAGGATAAATTTTTTAAAATCATTTCACATGATTTAAGAAGTCCTTTTAATAGTATATTAGGTTTTTCTAATTTACTAAATGCTCAATATGATTCATTTGATGATATGGAAAGAAAGGATCTTATTCAAAATATTGACAAATCTGCTACTTATGCTTATAACTTACTTGAGAATCTTCTCTCCTGGTCTAGAACTCAGACTAATGAAATTAAGATAAATAAAGAGAATTTCAATCTTAATAAACTAGTGGAAAAAAGTGTTTCTCCATATTTGTCGAATGCTAATTCTAAAAATATTAGTATAGTTAATAGTATTAACCCAGAATTGACTGTCTTTGTTGATGAAAATACTGCTTTAACATTTATACGTAATATAGTTAGCAATGCTATAAAATTTACTCATAAAGGAGGAAAGATTAATATTGATGCAAATATTGACCAAAATAGAATAAAAATTTATATAAAAGATACAGGTGTTGGTATGTCTCCAGAAGTGCTAGGTAAGTTGTTTAAAATAGATAAGGATATATCAAGAGAAGGAACTAATCATGAAAAGGGTACAGGATTAGGATTGATTCTTAGTAAAGAATTTGTAGAGAAGAATGGAGGTTCTATTATCGTAAAAAGTCAAGAGAATAAAGGTAGTGAGTTTATTATATCATTACCTCTAAATTCAAATACGGAAAATAATAATAATTAAACTATGAAAAGAATTTATAAATTTAATAAAGAAAGATTTCGTCTTTTTTTAGGCTTAGTTTCAATTTTTACTTTAATTCTTGTTGTTATTTCTTTTTTTATCCTTAGTAAAGAGAGTAATAATACTATAGAACAGCTATCAAAAGTTGAAAAAGTTAAATTGGATCTTCAGATAAGTGAAATCGATAATGAATTTAAATCTGTTAAAGAGGATGTTCTGTTTCTAAAAGAGCTAGTTTCTATAAATGGTTTAGGTAATTATTCTGAAAAAAATAAATTGGACATGCTTGAAAAAGAATTTGATGTGTTTTTCAAGCAAAAAAGATTGTATGATCAGTTACGTCTGATTGATAATAAAGGAATGGAAAAAATTAGAATTCAGAATGTAGGAGGCAAGGCTGTAGTATTTAAAGCTGATTCGTTACAATATAAAGGAGATAGATATTACTTTAAAGATATTAAGAAATTATCCGAAAATGATTTATATTTTTCTGAATTTGATTTGAATATAGAGCATGAAAAGATAACGATGCCACATAAACCTATGATAAGAATAGGAATTAAAATCGTTAACAACAATGGTGATTTCTGTGGTGTAATTCTTGTAAATTATTTGGGGCAGCATCTAATAAATAATTTAAAAAGTCATAAATTAAATTTATCATACTCATTGTATCTTTTAAATAGTGATGGTTATTTACTTGTCTCACCAATTGAAGCCAATAATTGGGGATTTATGACAGAGAAAGGGAAGGAAAATGTATATTCTAAATTTCATCCTAGAGCATGGAAAAAAATTAAAAATAAACAAAGTGGACAATTTAGGGATAAAGAGGGATTATTTACTTTTAATACTTTAACTTTTAAGAGATTTAAAAGTAAATTAGAAAAAGATAATATAAATTATATTTCTAAGGATGATTATTGGAAAATTATATCTTTTGTTTCGAATGAAAATATAAATATGATGAATAAGTCCATAGTCATGCAATTCCTATATCTTTTTCTTATAATTATATTTTTATTAATAGTATTATCCTTTGCGATAGCATATTATACAGTTAAAGGAAAGGAGGTTAAGCAGCAAGTATTGGATAAAAATAATTTTCTTTCTAATGTTATTAATTCTTATTCGGCTCCTTTTTATGTTTTAAATACTAAATCCAACATTATTAATTTGGCTAATAAAGCTGCACATAAAATATCCATTAACGAAGATTCTTTATTTGAAAAAAATTCTTTAATAACGAATGAAGATGATATTGATAAGATACATGATTTTAGAAATAAGATAAAAGAAACAAAAACGAGGCAACGTTTAGAAATCAAATTAAGAAATGAACATCAGGCAATTAAATATTTTGAAATAGATGGCTTTCCTGTTACAAATGATAAAAATGAAGTTTCTCAGATTATAGAAGTAATAAATGATAACACCATTGAGAAAATATCTGAAAAGAAATTTAAAGAATTATTATCATCTGCTCCTGATGGAATGATTATCACCAATAAAGATGGTGTGATACAAATGGTAAATATACAGGCTGAAAAAATATTTGAATATCCTGCTAATGAATTAATAGGGAAAAAAGTAGAAACCTTAATACCTACTCGTTTTCGCAATCATGTTAAATATCGTAGTGATTATGTTAAAGATCCTCATACTAGAAAAATGGGAGGTACAGCAGAATTAGTAGGTAAAAAGAAAAATGGTGAAGAATTTCCTACAGAGATAAGTCTTAGTCCTATTCATACTGCAGATGGTCTATTAATAGCTTCTGCTATTAGAGATATTACTGAAAGAAAGCAGATAGAATTAGAATTAAGAAAGTTAGCTCTAGTAGCTAGATATACAAATAATTCCGTTATTATAACTGATTCATTAGGAAGAATAGAATGGGTTAATGAGGCGTTTGAGAGAATAACAGAATTTAAATTATCAGAGATTAAAGGACAAACAGCTGGCCAATTTTTACAAGGTAAAGACACGTCTGAAGAATCCAAACAAGCACTTAGAGATGCGATAAAAAATAAAGAGTCTCTTAAAGTCGAGATTATAAATTATAAGAAATCTGGTAAAGCTTATTGGCAATTCTTAAATATTCAACCTATCGTTGGAGATACAGATGATGATTTAAAATTTATAGGTCTTGGTATTGATATATCTGATTTAAAGTATAAAGAAGAAGAAGTTCGTAAGTTAAATAATGAGTTAGAAGAACGTGTAAAAGACAGAACTAGTAAATTAGAAAAAGCATCAGCGTCTATACTTAAAAATAGAGAGGAGTTAAAGAAAAGTAATATACGTTTAGAATCAGCTTTTTCTTCAGGAGGTTATGCATGGTGGAAGTTAGATTATCCTACAGGAAAGATGGATTCAAGTTCTTTTAGATATGAAATGTTGGGTTATCATAAAGATGATGTTATCCAAAATTTTGAATGGTGGTCTAGTTTAATACATCCAGACGATACAGAATTTGTTAACCGAAGTTTTGAAGATTATATTAGTGGAAAAAACGATTCTTATGATGTTAATTTTAGAATGAAATGTAAAAGTGGTAATTATGCATGGATTAATTCTAAAGGAAAAATAATAAGTTTTACTAGTGATAATAAACCTCAAAAGATAATTGGAACTGTACAAGATATTAGTCTTATAAAAAAAGCTGAACTTGATATTATTAATGCAAAAAATGCTGCAGAAAGTGCCAATAAGGCCAAAAGTGAATTTCTTGCAAATATGAGTCATGAGATTCGGACTCCTATGAATGCAATTATCGGCTTTTCTGAACAACTATCAAATTCTATTACAGAGAAGAAACAATTGTCTCAGATTAATTCAATACGGAGTAGTGGTAAGAACTTATTAAAAATTATAAATGATATTCTTGATCTTTCTAAAATAGAAGCAGGTAAGCTCAATATTGAACCTATTCCAGTTAGTCTTATGATGGTTACTTCTGAAATAAAAGATATGTTTGAGCAAAAAGTTGAAGAGAAAGGTATTGACTTACAAATACATCTAAGCGACGAATTACCAGAAACTATTCTTTTAGATGAGGTTCGTATTCGTCAGATACTTTTTAATCTAATCGGAAATGCTGTTAAGTTTACTGATTCAGGATATGTCATTTTAAGTATTGAGAGTGAAAAATGTGATACTAACGAGAATAAGATTAATCTAATAATTTTTGTTAAAGATTCAGGAATTGGTATTCCTCCAGAACAACAAAAACTCATCTTTGATCCATTTAATCAAAAATCAGGTCAAAGTGTTATGAAATATGGAGGAACTGGACTTGGACTTTCTATTACTAAAAAACTTGTTGAGAAAATGGGTGGTAATATTAGTGTAGAAAGTAAAGTTGGATTAGGAAGCTCATTCAAGGTGGTTTTTAAAAATATTTCTGTATTAGATATTAGTCTGAATTTTGATAAAAAGGCTTTCGATACATCAAAGGTAGTCTTTGAAACAGCTAAAGTTCTTATTGTTGATGATAACACTAATAATCGTAAGCTAATTGTTGATTTGCTTGATGAATCTAATTTGATAATCTTACAAGCTGAAAATGGGGCTGAAGCTGTTAAAATAGCTAAGGAAGAGTTGCCAGATTTAATTCTTATGGATTTACGTATGCCTATTATGGATGGTGTCCAAGCTGCTCAAATCCTTTCTGAAGATGAAAGTACTTCTTCTATTCCTATAATAGTATTAACGGCCTCGATTAAAAATTTCCGAGATAAAGAAAAATTATTAAAATTATTTAATGAATATATTCTTAAACCTTTGGATATAAAACTCTTTTTTGAAAAGATAGGAAAATATCTAAAGTATAAGATAGTTGATGATATTGTAGTATCTGAGGATACTACTCGGTATGACTTATCAGATGAACAAATTAAGGCTCTTCCTGATTTTGTTAAGATGTTAAAAATAGATTTTATACCTAAATATAAAAATGCTCTTAAAAGTCAGGTTATAAATGATATTGAACAGTTTGGTATAGATTTATTAAAGGTGTCAGAACGAATAAATTATAAGATAATTATAGATTACTGCGAAGAAATAGCACTTTATGTAAATAGTTTTGAATTTGAAAAATTAATCAAAACTTTAAAAAAATTCCCTAAAGTTGTCGAGACTTTAGATAGTTATGCTATCTGATAAGTAGGATTATAGAACAAATTATTATAAATGAAAATTATGGAAAACGAAAAAAAATTTAAAATATTAATAGTCGATGACCAGCAAAAGAATATTCAGGTATTAGGAAGTTTGCTGCGTCAAGAAAATTATATAATTGGAGTCGCTACTAATGGTCAGCAGGCTTTAGATATTCTTGTAAAGACAGAGGATTATGATTTAGTTTTACTAGATGTTAATATGCCTGTGATGAATGGTTTTGATGCTGCTAAAGAGATCAGAAAACATGATTCTTTAAAGGAAATTCCTATTATCTTTTTGACTGCACTGGTAGAATCTGATAGTATTATAAAAGGTTTTGAAGCTGGTGGCCAGGACTATGTAACTAAACCATTTAATTCTAAGGAGTTATTATCGAGAGTAAGGATGCATCTTGAATTAAAAGATAGTAAAGATAGGTTAAAAAAGGTAAATAACTGGTTAGAAGAAAAAGTGGCAGAAAGGACTTGTGAATTAGAAAATGCGAATAAAAAGCTTCTTCAATTAGACAATGCTAAATCTGAATTTTTAAATATTATAAGTCATGAAATAAGAACTCCTCTTAATAGTATTATAGGCTTATTTAGTGTTCTTAATGCGTTAGAAGTCCCGGATGAAGTAAATGAATTATTGAAAATTATGGAAGAATCTACTATTCGTTTAGAAGATTTTTCTTATAAAGCTCTTGATATTTCTCTTTTAAATACTAAAGGTAAAGATGCTTTAAATTTACATGAAGAAGACTTTAACGAAATAATAAAATCTGTTTTGACAAAGTCAACTGAAGCAGCTAAAAAGAAGAATATAAGTATTGTATTTAATAATGAAATAGGTAGTATTCCATTAATATGTGATCCTATATTTATAGATAAATGTTTCTTATGCATTATAGATAATGCTATAAAATTCGGGAATAAAGATTCACTAATACTTATTCATATATCTTCTGTAAATCAAAACATTATAGTAAGTATAGAGGATGAAGGTCAAGCTCTTCCTGAAAATTATGATTTGCTTAATATAAAACCATTTGATACATATAAACATATTGACAGCAATCCATCTTTATCCCTTTTCTTATGTAAACAAATTATAGAGGCACATCAGGGACAGCTTTCGATTGGTAATACAGAAAAAGGAGTTTTAGTAACAGTATCTCTACCTAATCTGAATTAATAATTGAAAATTTAATAACACATTTGATTTTTTTTATATACTTTTGCATCAAATTCTAGGAGGGGTGCCGTAATAATGTAAGTTAGGCTGAGATTAAACCCATTGACCTGATGTAGGTAATGCTACCGTAGGGAAACTATATAAGTTCGTCACACTCCGTTTTTATTAATTTAAAAAGTACAAAAATGAAAAAAATTAAAGCAGGAATGCTTTTAAGAGTGATGATTTTGGGAACTTTATTGGTCGCATCTAGTTCAACTTCTGCTCTTTATGCACAACAAACAGCTTATACTAATTTTAAGGATTCTATTCTAAAATTAAAAGAGGCTACAGTGATTTCTACACGTGCTGGAGAGAAAACACCTGTCGCATTTACGATTGTTTCATCTCAACAGTTACATAAAAGTAATTTCGGACAGGATATTCCTTATTTATTAAGTATGCAACCTTCTATGTTAACGACATCAGATGCTGGAATGGGAGTTGGATATACTTCTCTACGTATTAGAGGAACAGATGATACTCGTATTAACATCTCAGTTAATGGTGTGCCAATGAATGATGCAGAAAGTAATAAAGTGTATTTCGTAAATATGCCTGATTTAGCTTCTTCTTTAGAAGATATTCAGGTGCAACGTGGCGCAGGAACTTCAACAAATGGTAGTGGAGCATTTGGAGGCAGTGTTAACATGAGAACATCTATTTATAAAAAAACTGCTGGAGCAGATTTTGAAAGTAGCTATGGAAGCTTCAATACTCATAAAGAAACTGTGAAATTTACTACAGGTTTGCTAAATAAGCATTGGATCTTTAACGGACGATATTCTAATATCGGAACAGATGGATATATAGATAGGGCAAGTGTGAAGCTGAATAGTTATATGTTACAGTCTGCTTATTATTCTGAAAAGACGGTTATAAGATTTTTAACCTTTAATGGTTGGGAAGAAACCTATCATGCATGGAATTACGCAAGTCGGGAAGAGATGCAGAAATATGGCCGTACATATAATTCTTGTGGAGAATATACAGATGACGATGGTAATACTCAGTATTATAAAGATCAAACTGATAATTATAATCAACAAAACTATCAAATTTCTATTTCGCAACAGTTGATGGATGGTTGGGATTTACACGCAGCTGTTTTCTATACACATGGGAAAGGATATTATGAGGAATATAAAACAGATAGAGATCTTAATCAGTATGGTTTAACATCATATATCGGAGAAGATGGTGAACCAGTTAAAAGTGATTTGGTAAGACGTAAAAAGATGTCTAACGACTTCGGAGGAAGTGTTTTTTCTTTAAATTATCGTGGAGAAGATTTGAATTTCACGTTAGGAGGTGGATTAAACAGATATGTCGGAGACCATTTTGGAAAGGTAGTTTCAGTAAGAGATAAAAATATAATAATACCTGAAGGACTTGAATATTATAGAAACCAAGGACGTAAGTCTGATGCTAATATATATGGTAAAGCGGAATATCAGTTAACTAGTACTTTTAATATTTATGCTGATTTGCAATATCGTTATATAGATTATAAAATAGGAGGGGCAAACGATAATTGGGATTGGAATACTGGTGCTATGCAGAACTTAGATATTCATGATTCTTTTAATTTCTTCAATCCTAAATTTGGCCTTAATTGGCAGGCGGATGTTAATAACCGTTTTTATGCATCTTTCGCTATAGTAAATAAGGAACCTACAAGAAATAATTATACAGATGGTTTCATTACTAAGTATCCTAAAAGTGAATCTCTAAAAGATTATGAGGCTGGTTATGAATATCGCACAAATAATTTATTCTTTGGAGCGAATTTATATTTTATGGATTATAAAGATCAACTTGTCTTAAC
>JBAYDV010000063.1:0-12034 GCA_041668045.1 Bacteroidales bacterium
AATACATTATGCATACTTAAGCATTCATTAATGCACTAATCCGCATTTTGCGGGCTGCAAATATACAACTAATATTCTAAATAACAAACACTTCCACTCTTTTTTTTAAAGAAACACATTGACCACCAGCTTTTTGGCGTCCGACTCCCTCGCCCCTTACTTCTCCAGGCAGACTTTCTCTCTAAACTAAAAATTAGTGCTATCTAAAATATTTTTTACAGCTTGATTAAAATCTATTTTTTCTAATATAGAACACTCTGATGCATCCAATATAAGATCAGGTAAACGCAAATGATGGCTAGTAAAAGTAGCCTCTAAATCAGGAATGAAAGATTTTAATTTATTATAGATCTCCATCTCTTCAAATATTTCAGTAGCTACATTATAAATACACCCACGAGCCTCGAGATTAGTCAAATCACTTTTTGATTCTAATAAATTAATCAAAACCTTACTTAAATCATCGATATGAATAGCACTTTTATGAGCAAGACCATCCCCATCTATATGAACTATTTTATCATATTTAGCATCAAATATTAATTTATTAATACGATTATCTAAAGCCATAACAGGACTATAACCATATATTTCAGCAGCACGCACTATAATAGTATTACACTTTTTATGCAAAGTCTCTACATATCTCTCCGCTCTAAGCATACTAGAAGCATAAGGAGTAACAGGACGAGGTTCATCCTGAACAGAAAAACTCTTATCTCCGCCCCCATAAACTTGAGCAGAACTTAAAAATATGAAATTCTTAACCTCAAAATCCTCCATCAGATTAATCAAATTAGCCGTACCCCAATGATTAACCTGCTCCATATAATGATGACCACCAGAACACACACTCGCTAAATGAATAACAGTATCAACACCCACAAGAGCCTTCTTCAAACTATTATTATCTAAAATATCAGCCTCTATAAACTCTATCTTATCAGAACTCATTCCTCCACATAAAAGCACATGTCTGCCATTTGCCAAATTATCATAAATCTTTATAGACTCGACATTATCCATATCGACTAACTTCCTGGTCAAGCTACTACCAACATAGCCAGCACCACCTGTTATTAGAATATTTTTAAATTTCATTATTTTATTAAATCAGTATTAAGTCCACATTCAGTTTTATTCATGCCAAACCAACGCGCAGCACGATCATCCCCCAATAACACCTTACGGGTACAAGGCTCACAGCCGATACTTGAATAACCTTGAGCATCCAAAGGATGATGAGGAATATTATGCTCCTTCAGATACTTAAAAATCTCAGGCTTAGTCCAGTCCAGCATAGGGTGAAAACGCAAAGTATTATGAGGAGCCGCCTGCTCGACGAGCATCTTCTTCCTCACAGAACTCTGGTCAGCACGCACACCATTTATCCAAATATCATACTCAGGCAATAATTTATCTAGCGGCATCACCTTGTTGATACGACAGCAGAGCGAAGGATTCGTAGTGAATAAAAACTTTCCATCCTTATCCCTCTGAGCAGACTTCGCCATATCAGGATTAAGATTAATAACATTCAAACCAAACAACTCTGCGATCTGGTCACGGAATGCGATAGTCTCTGGAAATAAAAAACCAGTATTAATAAAATACACAGGAATCTTATTATCTATCCTGCTAATTATATGCAGCAAGACCAAACTATGAGTCTGAAAAGAGGAAGAGACGAACAGCCTCAATCCCCTCGACTCATAATCCTCTATTTTTTCTTTTATCTCATTAAACTTCATAAGCTAACATTTACACCTATTTAATAATGACACCTTTATTAATTAAATTATTTAATAAAGAATTAATACTATCCTCCTTAAGTCCCACAAGCAAATCAGTATTAAATAAATGGAAATTATCACCACCAATTATAGACTCCACATCTTGTTTAAGATCCACCCCCATAGAAACGAAAGAACAAACAGTTATAATACCCTGCTTATTAAGTAACGCGGCAATATTAGCGATTCTTCGAAGGCTAGTAGCTTTTGGCTCCTGAGTCATATCCAAACCAGTAGAAAGCCCAGAAAGAGTCGTATTCTCATCCAGCAACACCACTCTCGTACCCATATTAAACAAACTCCTGTGCAACTGACACACCAACTCATTCTTCTTGTCACAAGACTCACCCTTTAACCAGATAGTAGCGCCCTTTTGATTATACTTCTTAACATAATCCTCTGAAGAAACCAAAGGAAGCCCCTTTGATATTTTAAGCTTATCCTCCTCAGACAAAGACAAATTAGAATCATACTTATCTATAATCATACCCACAGCACAAGTATTATTCGTAACAGGATCGATTAAAATAAAAGAACCTGTCTCTTTATTCTTCTTATACGCATCGAAAAATAAAGGTTTATTAGTAGTCAAAACCACTCTACCTATCTCATTAAGCTGAAACTTATCATTAGGCAGCTTTTCCAGAGAATTAACATCGATCTTATATTTAATCTCAGATATATGAGCCATCGTAGAATTATTAGCCTGCTTGATATAAAACTGAGTAGAAAGATCCATCTCTGTCTCATCCATCCATACCAATGTACATTCAAACTGACGACCTATACTTGGCACATTATCTGGATGAACTATCATATCACCTCTAGAGATATCTATCTCATCCTCTAAAGTCACAGTCACTGACTGAGGAGGAAAAGCATAATCCAGATCCCCATCATAAGTTACTATAGATTTAACCTTTGACCTCTTCATAGAAGGAAGCACCATAATCTCATCACCCTTTGAGATAACACCAGAGGCGACAGACGCAGAAAATCCTCTAAACTTAATATCTGGACGCAAAACGAACTGCACAGGATAACGCAAGTCTTTAAAATTACGGTCACTATCTATATGTACATTCTCCAAAAATTCCAACATAGACTCCCCATCATACCATGGCATCAATTTAGACCTCTCCACCACATTCTCACCCTTCAAGGCTGAAAGAGGAATAAAAGTAACATCTGGGATATCAAGTTGATCCACGAAATCAGTATAATCTTCCTTAATCTTTTCGAAAACAGCCTGACTATAATCCACTAAATCCATTTTATTCACAGCCACCACCACATGCTTAATACCCAATAAAGAAGTAAGAAAAGTATGACGTTTAGTCTGGATGATAACCCCTTTACGAGCATCTATAAGGATAATAGCCAGATTCGCCGTAGAGCCACCTGTGATCATATTACGAGTATATTGCTCATGACCCGGAGTATCAGCTATGATAAATTTACGTTTAGCAGTAGAAAAAAATCTATATGCCACATCTATAGTGATACCCTGTTCCCTTTCTGCCTTCAATCCATCTAAAAGCAGAGCATAATCTATCTCTTCTCCTGCATGACCGATTCTTTTACTATCGCGTTTTAAAGCAGAAAGCTGATCATCATATAGCATTTTACTATCGTACATTAATCTACCAATTAATGTTGACTTCCCGTCATCGACACTTCCTGCTGTTAAAAGTCTTAATAAATCCTTTTTCTGATCTTGATTAAGAAATTCCTTTATATCTAATTTATTTGTTTTCATATAATAATTATATCTTTTGTCTTATTTTAAAAATACCCCTCTCTTTTCTTCTGCTCCATACTAGCTTCCTGGTCGAAATCGATAACCCTGGTAGTCCTTTCTGATTTAGTAGTAGTCATCATCTCTTCCACTATCTCCTCTACGTTAGTAGCATTTGACTCGATAGCACCAGTAAGAGGGTAGCATCCTAGAGTACGGAAACGCACTTTCTTCATAACAGCCTTCGCTGCTAGTTCTTCAGGCATACGCTCATCATCTACCATGATAAGATTACCATCTATGTCCACGACAGGCCTTTCCTTCGCGAAATACAATGGTACGATAGGAATATTCTCCAACCTTATATATTGCCATATATCTAACTCTGTCCAGTTCGAAATAGGAAAGACTCTTATAGATTCTCCTTTCTGAATGCGGGCATTATAAATATTCCAAAGCTCTGGGCGTTGATTCTTAGGGTCCCATTGATTAAACTTATCCCGGAATGAGAAAATTCTCTCTTTAGCACGAGATTTCTCCTCATCACGACGTGCTCCACCGAATGCAGCATCGAATTTATACTTATTAAGTCCCTCTAATAATGGTTTAGTTTTCATTAGATAGGTATGAGCCTTGCTACCATGAGTGAAAGGTCCTACGCCACTTTCGAATCCTTCTTTATTATAATTGACGATTAAATCCCAATTATTCTCTTTAGCATATTTATCTCTAAACTCTATCATCTCTTTAAATTTCCATTTCGAATCTATATGCATAAGAGGAAAAGGAACTTTGCCAGGATAGAATGCTTTCTCTGCCAGGCGTACCATGACAGAGGAATCTTTTCCTATGGAATATAACATTACTGGATTTTCAAACTCTGCAGCTACTTCACGTATTATGTGAATAGCTTCAGCTTCCAGCTCTCTTAAATTTGATAATTTATAATCATTCATATTTTTTTTATTTTTTTAAAAATTCCAAATCAGGGGGATAAGTAAAATAGAGACGACGAATGCTAAAATATTTAAAGGTAGTCCCACTTTTAAGTAATCCCGAAATCTGTAATTTCCTATTGATTGAACTATGAGGTTTGTTTGATAACCTATTGGTGTCGAAAAACTCGCAGACGCTGCTATAGCTATTGCCACGAAAAAAGGTTTTGGACTTACTCCGAGCTGGTTAGCTGCTGATAATGCTATCGGAAACACTAATGCAGCTGCTGCATTATTCGTAATAATCTCAGTGAAAAAGTTAGTCAGCAGGAAGACGACAGCCAATACTCCTATTGGCCCAAAACTTTTACTTAGAAAAATAGCTTTCGATGCTATATATTCTGCTATTCCTGAATTTTGCATAGCTTTACTCAGAGAGAAGGCACATGCTATAGTGATTAATAAGTCCCAACTAATATATTTTGTATAATTCTGTCTTGGAAAAATATTTAGATAAGCGAAAATGGTAGCTGCTATAGCTGCGAAATAAAACATATCTAAATTCATGTCAGGAGGAGTATCTATAAAACGCCCAACTGTAGAACCTATTATCATTAGTATTAAAATGATAAGAGACAACCATTTTTTCCATCTCGTTCCAGATTCTTTATAATCTCTAATATAAGAAGTAAGATAAAAGATCTTTGATTCTCCCCATATATCTATAAACTTTTTAGTCGTCAGTAAAACCAGACTATCGCCAGCTTTTAATTTTAAATTTTTAAAATTAGAAGTAATATGCTCTCCATTCCGATGAACAGCTATCACTACTGCTTGATAATGGTCGAAGAAATTAAAATCTGGAATAGTTTTTCCCACGCCTGGAAAACGTGGCGAAATAACCACTTCGTATTGTTTAAGATCCTTTTTAGGAATATCTTTGATATTATCTATTCCTTGTAACTTAACATTATTACTATTTAAAATATACTCTAAATCATCAGATTTGCCAGCTACTAATATCTTATCATTTTCTTGAAGAGTAAATGTCCCTTCAGTAATTTCAAATCTTTTTTTATTCCTTTCTAAACTCTTGAGCCATAGCCCTTTTAACTCTTTAGTTCTGCCATTTTTAGATTCTTTTCCTATCAAACTACTATTAGGAAGAATAGTCAAATCATAATAATAATCTTTATCTTCTATCGTTCTAGCATGATTAAAATATATTATTTTACCAGGCAATAGATTATATCCTATGAACGTCATATAAATAGTTCCTAGAAAGGCTATTACTATACCCACCTTCCCCAGTTCAAACATGGAAAATCCCTGGTAACCATTTTCGATGATTAATCCATGTACGACTAAATTAGTAGATGTCCCTATTAAAGTACACATACCACCGAATATAGTAGCATAGGATAGAGGTATAAGAAACTTTTTCGCTGAAAGATTTAACTTCTCTGACCATTTTTTAATAATAGGAGCGAAAATAATTATTACAGGAATATTATTAAGAAATCCAGATAAAAAGAATACAGGAATCATTAGTTGAGGAAGCATGAATCTCATTTTCTGACGAGCCCTTGGCAGATAAGTCTGAGCTATCTGATCTAAAATACCAGATTGTTTAATCCCCTCACTCACCAAAAACATTAATGCCACAGTTATCATAGCCTTATTAGAAAAGGCCTCTAATAATTCTTTCTCAGATATGATTCCAAAAGCCATCAATAAAACAGAAGAAGACAGGAATATAAGACCTGGCCTCATTAATTCTTTAAAGAGAGCTAATAATGAGAAAAACAATACTCCTATGACGATGTATGCCTCGAATGTCATAGCTTATCTAATATAAGTAGAACGATTAATCTGTATTTCAGGCAAAATCTTGATTAATAGCTCTTTTACTGTTTTATCTATATTAGAATCTGTATTATCGATATTAATAAATGGATCATCAGGAGCTTCGAAAGGTGATGAAATACCAGTAAAATCAGGAATCTCTCCTTTCCTTGCTTTCTTATAAAGCCCCTTTGGATCACGGCTCTCACACACCTCCAGTGAAGAATTGACATATATCTCTAGAAAATCAGCTTCACCGATTATCTCTTTAGCCTTTTGACGTATCTCTTTAGTAGGACTTATAAAAGTACAAATAGTAATAACTCCACAATCCAAAAACAATTTAGCTACTTCCGCTATTCTTCTTATATTTTCCTGACGATCTTCTTCTGTAAATTTTAGACCATTATTAAGCCCACTTCGAATATTGTCACCATCTAAAATTTGACAAAAATAATTTAACTCGAATAACTTTTTTTCTAATAAACAGGCCAAAGTAGTTTTCCCTGAACCTGAAAGTCCTGTAAACCATAAAACCTTAGCTCTTTGTTTCAAATAAAGTTCTTTTGAAGAACGACCCTTAATCTGTGAAAATGTAGTGTAAATATTATTTTGAACTTCCATTTTAAAATAATTAATAAGAGATAAAATCTCATTGTTTAAAAATTAGTAAACGCGTTTACTAACAAAAGTAATAATTATTTAATAATTTCCTTTTCAAAAACGTCAAAATCAAAAAATATCACAAATAATTTCCAAAATATCACAAACAAGATCTATTAACTTCTGCCTCGTCTGATACATTTTTTGAGAAAATGATAGGCCTTAATCAGAAACCACCTCAAAGGATAGCATACTATATATATAGTAGTATAAGATTTCCACCAGACGGAATCCTTATGCCAGGTAATTAGCCCGCCGAACATACTCCCAGAAGTAACCACAGCGAAAGCGTTCTCTACAGATACTACTTCGAAAGGACTATAACAGCCGTCACCCCGGATTTTAAGAACCCTCGAATCACGACTTTCTATGCCAGCATTTTCCACACGAGTACCTTTATATATATGAATAATCCTATGCAGATGTACCGAATCGCCAATATGAAAAAGCACGATATCCCCACGACGAAGTTTTTTCTCAATAGGGCTGACCACCACGAAATCACGACCATCGAGGAAAGTCGGACTCATGCTAACCCCCTTCACCATAATTTTCACATCCTGGCCAGAGCGAACCCTATCCTCGACCTCATCGAAAAACACACTGTTAGGAATTTTTTTGCAGCTAATCATCCAGATAATACTGAATAGTAGTCACTACGCGAACCTTCTTGATATAAGGCGTATTGCGATCACGATCATAAATTGAAAACTGACCCTGAGAAGCAGTCTTAATCTTTCCAAGCTTACTATCAGAATCCTTAGCGAACTTCTCAGCAGAAGCACGAGCATTCGAAGTCGCCTCTTCGATCATCCCAGGCTTAATATCATTCAACAAAGTATATTTAAATTCTGTCTGAAAAGCATAATCAAAAGAAAGACCGATGCCACTAGAAAGCAACTCATTCTGCTCAGACATAATCTTCCTCACTAAATCCACCTTATTAGAAGCCACAGTAACTATCACAGAAGAAGAATACCTGAAATTAACTTTAGTAGCAGAATAATTATTAGCATAAGCATCATTAACATTAATAGGAGCCACAGTAATATCTTTCCTGTCGATACCCTTATTAATTAGAAAATCTATGATAATATCCGTCGCAGCCTGAGACCTCTTATAAATAAAGCCCAAATCATTACTAGCGACCTTATATATCAAAGGCCATATTACCTGATTCGCACGCACCTCTTTCTCTGCCAACCCCTTAACTGTCACCACGCGTTCCGAATCCTTATAATGAGAAATACCACCATAAATAAACCAACCTAGGACCACAAGTCCTAGTCCAATTAAAAAACCTGCCAAAGACGGACTATTTCTATTCATATTAAAATTTTTTAAGGCAATGTATAACCGTTGAGACAGCATTACCAGGCCACCAGCAGCAATACTTGCGAAGTAAAACAAAAAGTAAATAGCATTTTATACTAATAAACTCACGATAAGAATAAGGATTTTTTCTTACATTTGCAAGCATGGATAAGAAAAACTATATAACATTTCAAGACGGAATAAAACTCAATGGTCCAAAAGCATTTAACGCTCTGACGAAACCCGTAGGTTCAGTATGTAACCTGGCATGTAAATATTGCTACTACATAGATAAAGAGCGATTTTATGGTAAGCATCAGCCACGAATGAGCGATGAGATGCTTGAAAACTATATCAAAGAATACATTCAAACCAATGAGATACCAGAAATAACATTCTGCTGGCATGGAGGAGAACCAACACTCGCAGGAATTGATTTTTTCAGGAAAGCAGTCGCTTTCGAGAGAAAATATAATACTAACAACAAGAAAATCATAAATTCCATACAGACCAATGGTACTCTAATAACAGACGAATGGGCCAACTTCTTTCGTAAAAACAGATTCCTGGTCGGAATCTCCATCGACGGACCAGAAGATATCTATAACTCATATCGAGTAAACAAATCTGGAAAAGGAATGTACAAATCTGTTATGAAAGGACTAGAAATCCTGAAAAGGCACCATGTTGACTTCAACATACTATGCGTCGTAACAAATAAAAGTGCAGGAAGAGGAAAAGAAATATACAACTTTTTCAAAGAACAAGGAGCACAATTCCTTCAATTCCTGCCATGTGTTGACTACCTTAAAAAAGATGAAAGATATCCAGACAGAGCAGTCATCGTCGATCCTATTAAAATCAATGCAGGCGAGGCAGAAGACCCAAACTCTGGAATATATCCTTCACCATACAACACCACAGCAGAAGACTATGGCCAATTCCTGATCGACATATTCGATGAATGGGTAATCAATGACGTAGGTAAAATCTTCGTACAATTATTCGATTTAACACTATCATCATGGTGTGGAATACCACCATCAGTATGCGCATATAGAGAAACATGTGGAGACGTACTAGCAGTAGAACATAACGGCGACGTATTCTCATGTGACCACTTCGTATATCCAGAACACAAACTCGGCAATATACAGACCAGCTCTATATCAGAAATGCTACGCTCTCAACAGCAGATAGACTTCGGAATAAACAAAAGAAACACACTATCGAGAGAATGCATGAGATGTGAATACTATTTCGCTTGTAGAGGAGAATGTCCAAAACACAGACATATCGATACCATAGACGGAGAGAAAAAATTCTCACTATGTGAAGGACTAAAAGCATTCTACAAACACGTTGACCCATATATGAGTTTCATGCGAGACATGTTATCACAAGAAAAGGCGCCAGCATTAGTAATGGAATGGGCTAGAGCTGCTAAAGGAATGCTTTAAAACACAGACTCAGGAAAACCTTAACGAAGACATTCGTACTAAGAAATATAAAACTATGAAGATAAAAGATAATTTAAAAATAAGAAATGTCGCTGGAGAGAACATCGTCATACTTCAAGACCAAAAGGTCTCGGATATGACGAAGCTCCTCTCATTAAATGCCACATCCAAATATCTTTGGGAACAGTTAAAAGGAAAAGACTTCGAAGTCGAAGATGTAAAAAAAACTTTATTAGACCATTGGGATATAGATGATACATTGGCCAGTCAAGATGCCCAAAAATGGGTAGATTTACTAAAAGCCAATGGTGCGATACAATAAATTAGACGAAAGAAT
The DNA here is from genome assembly GCA_041668045.1 of Bacteroidales bacterium. Taxonomy (GTDB): domain Bacteria; phylum Bacteroidota; class Bacteroidia; order Bacteroidales; family UBA932; genus JBAYDV01. Next base: position 10,086 of record JBAYDV010000063.1, read on the forward strand.
AATAGAAAATAATAAAAGTTAAAAAGTATAAGAAAATAAATACCGTGCTTAAACGAATCGTAAAATTAATTCCAAAAGCATATAGAGGAAAAGGATTGATAATATCACTCCTCGTACCCTTTAATGCGATATTAGACCTAATCGGTCTAGCTGCCTTATTGCCATTACTGATAGCAGTTTTAGATTCGTCAAGCAAAGAAATAATGGGAATAAGTATCCCAGTCAATGGAGAAAATGCTATAGGCATGATAATCATAGTACTACTAATAATACTACTTAAAAACTTATTACGACTAAGCATTCTTAACTACCAGAACAAATACTTATTATCACTTTACGCTTATTTCTCAGATTCACTATTCGCCAAACTATACTCCAAAGGACTAGAATATGTTAAACAGTCCAATTCTACAAGACTATCATACAAAATCAACTCAGTCTGTTATAGTTTTGGAGTCGGATTTTTGGCAGCCATACTAAATTTCGTGGGAGAATCCCTATTCATCATACTTCTACTCGCAGCACTATTTATATTCGATGTAAGATCTGGTCTGCTAATAATAATCTGCTTCGTACCAGTAGTTATTATATACCTCAAAACAGTAAAATCCAAACTAAAAGAATATGGCCAGAAAGAAATGCTAGTCAGACGAGACCAGCAGCGAGTAGTACAAGAAACCTTCAAAGGCTATCCAGACATGGAGATTAACAAAGCCTTTCCTCAAGTCAGAAAAAGATTTGATAAAGGTCTAAAAGAGATATCGAGATACAGAGTAAAAACTATCTTAATAAACGCTATTCCTTCATACATGATGGAATTCGCAGTAGCCATAGTCGTATCTGCACTAGTAATATTTAGTATGAACGCAAGTGATTCATCCATAAGAGTATTTCTTGGAGTATTCTCGATAGCAGTACTACGAATGCTACCATCAGTAAAATCGCTAATAAGCAAATGGAATACCATTAAATCGACACAATTCTCACTAGAAGTACTCGAAGAACTAGAAAACACAGAAAATATAGTCGATTGGACATCAAAAACAAAAATGCCAAATAGTGATAATTCTGTGACACCATTTACATTCGAACACGAGATTAAAGTCGAAAACCTATCCTTCTACTATCAAGATGATGAGAATAACCCAATATTAAAAAATGTCTCATTCGACATAAAAAAAGGAGAACGATTCGGCATCAAAGGCAGAACAGGATCAGGGAAAAGCACACTATTCAATCTCCTGCTAGGACTATTCACCCCAACAAGTGGAAGCATCAAAATAGATGGCACGACACTATCTAAAGAAAATATAGACAGCTGGCATAAAATAATAGGATATGTACCACAAGACGTATTCATCTCAGACGTCACATTGCTAGAAAATATAGCCATAGGTCAGAACAAAGAAGATATAAACAGAGAAAAAGTCGAGAAAATATTAAGACAAGTATCACTTGGAGACTTCCTAGACTCATTAAAAGATGGACTTGACACCATGCTAGGAGAGGCAGGAAGTCGTATCTCTGGAGGACAGAGACAGCGCATAGGTATTGCCCGTGCTCTATATAAAAACATAGAAGTACTATTCTTCGATGAAGCTACATCATCGCTAGACACAGATACAGAAAAAGAAATTAATACAGCCATTGAGAAACTCTCAAATGAGCAAAAACGATTAACGATAATTATTATTTCTCACAGACCTGATTCATTAAAATTCTGTGACAGAATTATAAATATAAAGAAACATGAAGTGGAAATTTAATATCGCCGATAAATCATTCATGATAGAAAGTGGATTAGCAGAATGCCCATTACTCAAGATAAATGGGTTCAAGCCTTTCTACAAGGGAGAAGTCTCGGAAGACGACTCTACAGATAGAGCTGCCGCAGACACTATTCTATACTATAGTAGTATGGGGAAACTCTCTGATATGCAGAGCGAATT
>JBAYDV010000064.1:0-11797 GCA_041668045.1 Bacteroidales bacterium
ACCATCTTCAGAAAATCCTATTCCAATAGTAGATTCATTAAGATCTGATATTTGAGTTTCAGAAAGATAACGATTCACATTATCAACATCCATAAGTTGAATAGTTAATGTAGTCTGCATATCTATATGTAGAGTATACTCTTCACCTAAAGTTACATTAGATACTCCTGTAAAGAAATATTTAAAATAAGAAGAGAAAGAAGGAGTTAAGATATATGATCCCTCATTTTGACTAATTTCGAAGGAATCCTCTGAATTAAATTCTGGGAAATTAACTAAATCAGTTCCCTCTTCTAACCAATTATTAGCGATTACACTAGCCTCATCAGTAACTAAACTACTAGCTACCCATTTTCCAACAACTTTATCCATTATAGCGCCAAAAATACTAATCTTCACTGATGAATTTTGTCCCGCTACGAATCCAAGTCCTGGATTAGCCTTTAATACGATTAAATCCTTACCATCCTCCTTTGCAAGAAGATTAAGAACTACAGTTCCTTTAGATTGACCTACTGGTATTACTACTTCTGCATTATCTGCGAATTCGAAATTCACACCTTCAACAGCTGTTGAATTTTCAGTATCAACAGAAATAGGTATAACGATCTCATCTTCAGCTACTACTGGATTATCATCCTCATCTCTAAGCTCAAGTACTACATTGGCTACTGAACTCATAACTGTTTCTCTAGACTCGAATGAGTATGTCGTAAGTTCTTTTTTACCTAAAGCTACTGTAGCTACTGGAATATCTCCTTTAACAAATCCAGTTGGAGGAGTTACATTTAAAATAATATTTTTAGCTGCGTCATAATTATCTTTTGCTGATATCGTAATAGTAGCTTTTACTACGCCTGCTGAGAAAGAAAAAGTCTCTGCAGATACAGTATAATCAGTTCCTTTCACTGCTGTTCCAGAGAATGTTATATCAGCAGACTGTGCTAAACCTTCAGAGTAATCTGACATGATTAAGTTTACGTCTATACTACCATTAGTAAGAGCGTAAGCTGCTTTGTCAAATGATACACTTGGTGTAGGATCGTCGTCTGTACATGAAGAAGCCATAAAAACAGCCGCTGCCATAAATAATAAAAAGATTTTTTTCATTTTTAAAAATTTAATTTGTTTATAAAATAGTAAATTGGTGTTTATTGTTGTAAACTTTCTATAGCTTGATCATATTCATCAAACATAGCATCAACTATAGCTCTTTCTTCATCTGTAAGTAAAGGAGCCTCTGGTAATACAATAGTTGTTTGATATCCATCATTAATATCTGGAGTTTCAGAAATATCACCCTCACAAGAACTTGTAGTTAATGAAATAGCCGATAATACTGTTACTGAAAGCAGTAATTTTGTTATTGTTTTTTTAATTTTCATAATGTATTTCATATTTAGATTACTTGATCATATCCTTCATTCTGTATAAGTCCATCAACTAATATAACATCCATAACAGGTAAAGGGAATGTATACATAAATTTTTCTGTCGTATATTTATGACCATTTCTAGCCATCCAAAAAGTTGGTCTGCCATTACGTTTTAGTTCATACCATCTATCACAACTTTCCAGGAAGAACTCTTTTCTTCTTTCATTAAGGATAGAATTTATTAAAGGTGTAAGAGCTTCTCCTTTAGCATCCACTTTTATAATCTCATTAGGATTTACTTCTGGCAGAGTCGCCATAGTATATGGAGTAAAATTCTCTATTCTTTTACTTCTTAATAAATTAAGATACTGTAAAGCATTCTCATTCGATGAATTATGATAATAACTCTCAGCAAGTATTAAACACATTTCTGCTGACCTCATATCTGAGATTAAGATTTTATTAAACTCTCTTTCTGGAGTAAATGAAAGAGAATATCTTATATCTTTATCACCATCTTCAAATGCATCTATGAAACGTTTACTAACTGGTCTGGAAACTAATACTCTTTTATTTCCATCTAGAGCTGTTTTAGTGCTTGAATTACTTAAAATAGCAGATTTAAAGATCATATTTCCTTTCATAGCATTCTGAGAGGTCATCATCTCTGTATAAGCATCACCTTCTAATAAAGGATATTTTTCTAATAATTCAGACGCATATTTAATAGCACTAGTATAATCTTGAACCCAGAAATATAATCTAGCTAAATAACCATTAATAACATCATCATTAAAACGATATACTTCATCAGAAATCGTAAATGTTTTAGCTTTATTAAAATCTGAAACGATTTGATTTACTGTTTCAGAATATGTACTTCTTATAGGTTTTTCTTCCATATCAAATGTACTTACAATAGGAACTCCTAACTGTAAAGGATCACCTGAATATGGTTCACAAAAATTTCTTAGTAATTGATAATATGCTACACCTCTTAAGGCATAAGCTACTCCAAACACATTCTGACCTAATTCAGATGTCTGGTCTTCTAAATTATCAAGAACTATATTACAATTTCTAATAGTCTCATAAAGATTTATATATAAATACTGCTGAGAAGATAATTTAGAACCTATATATGAAGGAAGAAAATTTCCTCCTGGATACATAGTAATACTAGCCTCCAGATTATCACTAAAACAAGAATAATCTACAACAGTACCATTATCTCCTACTAAATAATCTTCACCATAATCGATATCATTCAATATAGTATGCATCATGGCAGAAAATTCTTCAGCAGTCTTAGGAATAGTCTTACCGTAAGGTTTAATATCAAGATAACTTTTACATGATGTCATTAAAACTAATGCCATCAAAAATATTAAGGTTTTATTTATTATTATTTTCATGATTCTTATTATTAAAAGCCAATACTAACACCAAAAGAATACGACCTACTCATAGGATAAACAGCACCTGGAGTCTCTGGATCCAGACCATCATAATCTGTAAAAGTAAATAGATTATTCATACTGAAAGATAGCCCTACACTATTCAAACTCGCTTTCTTTACAAATTTATCAGGCAATGAATAGAGTAATGATAAAGAGCTGATTTTCAAATATGAAATATTTTCTAATAAAGAAGCATTTGTAATAGTAGATGCTGTCGGAGTATCTCTATCAAGATATAATCGCTCTCCATATCTATCTATTATTCTTGGATAGCCATCTGTTATAGGATTATCTTCTGTCCATCTATAAGTCACATCCTTAGATACGTTTAGATGATTAACATATAAGTCATTCTGCTGTGAAGGAATTGGTTCTAAATCACCACTACCCATAGCATCCGATATAGTCGAATAACCAACAGGAGAATTAATATTATTAAGAATATAACCTTTAAGAGAATATGAACCACTTACACTCATAGTAAGTCTTTGATATCTAAAACTAGTAGAAAAACCTCCCGTATATGGAGCATTTGATGTCCCAACATAATAAAGATAATTCTTCGTATCTCTTAAATCTGATATATCTGTTATAACGGCATCTGGTCTAAGTTGATAATTATATATTCCTGTATCTGGATTTATACCAGTTGATTTACCTGTAAATAAATGACCCAATGGATATCCTACATAATATGAACCATATACTGAGCCAGTAGGAGAATCATATTTAGTAAGTTTATTAAGATTATATGCAAAATTAGCAGAAGCACTCCATGAAATATCTTTACTTTGTATTATTCTTCCAGATAAAGAAACCTCTATACCTTTATTAATCTGCTCAGAAGTATTATAACTCTGAGTCGTAAATCCAGTAGTCGAAGGAACCGCTACACTAGTCACTAAATCGATTCCCTTTCTATAATAAGCCTCCACTAATAATGATATTCTATCTTTCAGAAATCCCAAATCCACAGCCACTTTAGCATCTCTGGTTTTTTCCCAACTAAGATGAGGATTAGGAGCATTAGATATCGACCCCATTCTATAAAATGCATCTTCTGTTTGACGGAAAGATGAATTATAATTCATTATAAAATTAGGATAAACAGATTTATTCACACCCCCTGTATAACCTGTCGATGTACGAATAGTCATAGAACTTATAATATTTTTTATACTCTCGAAAAAAGGCTCTTGATCTATATTCCATGAAAATCCTAATGACCAGGTAGGATTAAACTGCTCCTCACTACCAAAATTATTTGATCCATCTGTACGAATAGTATAATTGGCTATATACTTATCTTTAAGATTATAATCTAAAGCCGCATAAAAAGAAGCATACGAATTTTCCGTAATAGCCTGACCTAATAAACCATCCATAGTATTTCCAAAAGAAATTAATTTATCATAATTAACTACACCTCCTGTATTATCTTGATATATCGGAGTAGAATTATTTCCTGAAACAGGATCATATCCATATCTCTTCATAAAAAGACTCTTAGCATAATTTCCTCTAATTTCAGATCCACCCAATATACTTATACGATGAATATCATTAAATATTCTTGAATAATTCAACTGCCCCCTCAACATATAACTTGTATTATACGATGTGCTCTGAGAAATCGAACCATACTTTCTCATAGAAGTAAGAGTATTCGTCTCAAAAGGCCTATCCATAAATGCAGAATATGTATCCGCACCTAAGACAGTATCACTATTATCATTACTATATGAAAATGAAGCCATACCTGAGAAATTCAAATGTTTAGCTATCTTATAAGATAAATTAGCAGTTAAAGTAGCACTAGCACTTTTTCCCTCACTTGAAGTATTATTAATCTCTCGCATTATATTAAAACCATCTTCAGGCAATGGTAAAGAATAACCCCCGTTACTCTCATTAAGAGAGAAGTATGTATTATCTGCAGCATAACTTCCATCATCATTATACAATTTTTCATAAGGATTCGCGAAATATGCATAATCAAACATATTAATACTTGCAGCAGGAGAAGAAGATTTTTGATAAGAAAAATCTGTTATCAAACCAAATGACAATCTATCATTTGGTCTATTACTGATTTTAGCATTAATATTATATCTGCTATAATCTGTATTAATAACCAAACCATTATTTTCTGAGTATCCTAAAGAAATATAATATGTAGTTTTATCGTTACCACCAGATAAAGAAAGATAATGACTCTGTGAAAGAGTAGTTCTAAATAATTCATCAAACCAGTCTGTAGATTGACTTCCAAGCTGTGCAATAGCAGCATCCTGCTCTTCTGTACTATAACCACTATAATCTCCTACACCATTACGAATCATTCCTACAGCACCTACAGTTTGATGGAATTCATCATATAGCTCTTGTTCCCATGCAAGTTTCTCAGATGAATTCATCAAATTATCTGACCTGGTAGGACTTGTCTGTACTGATGCATGTCCTGAATAGTTAATACTTAATTTACCTGCTTTACCTTTTTTAGTAGTTACTACGATAACTCCACCTGAAGCACGTGAACCATAAATAGCCGAAGCAGATGCATCTTTAAGAACTGTAATCGATGCGATATCCTGAGGATTAATTCCTCCTATACCATTAGCGAAGACTTCATTGAAATCTCCTGAACTAACCTGACTAGAATTAACTGTTGGTATTTCTTTTTGAAGTGGCACTCCATCAACTACCCATAATGGACTAGCATTACCAGTAATAGAACTCGCCCCCCTGATTCTAATCTTAGCTGCTGCTCCAGGACGTCCTGAAGATGCTTGAATATTTACACCAGCTATTTTTCCTTTCATCAAATTATCAATATTACTTAAAGGCTTATTATCTAGCTCTTTAGCCTGCACTACACCAACTGAACCAGTACTCTTTCTTACTGTAGTTTCGGTATATCCTGTTACTACTACTTGATCTAATGAAACAGCATCTTCCTCTAATACTACATTAATCTTAGATTTTAAAATAGATAGTTTTACTGTTTTAAATCCAATAAAACTAAATTCTAAAGTCTGTCCACTATATGCTTTGATAGAATAATGACCGTTTTCATCTGTCATATCACCTCTATTATCCTCCTTCACTACTACTGATACTCCTATCATAGGCTCTCCATTTATATCAGTTACTATTCCTGACACTTCTGTAACTGTCTGCGCCTGAAGAACAGGTACAAACATGGCCATAATAATAAAAGTTAAAAGAGATTTTTTAAATACTAATTTCATAATATTTTTATATTTTATTTGTGTAATAATTGATGTGGATCTCTTGGTTCATTTAATAAGTTTTTCACGAAATAATATCTGATTAAATTATTATAATAATCATCTCCAAGACCATGATCTTTTCCTGGAATAACCATTAAATCAAACTGCTTATTAGCTTTTATCAAAGCATTAACTAATCTGAATGTACTGGCAGGATGCACATTATTATCTACATCACCAGTTATTAATAATAACTTACCTTTTAATCTATCAGCTAGCTCAATATTAGTTTTAACCTTAAAATCAAAAGATATATTACCTAAAGAATCTGTTTTTTCCTGAATTCCATTATATGTCTCTCCCCACCATTGAGTATATATATTATTATCATGATTTCCAGATGCAGCTACAGCTACTTTATAAAAATCCGGGTAAGTTAGAATAGAGGCTGCTGACATAAATCCACCACCAGAATGGCCATATATTCCTACTTTATTTAAATCTATATAATTATATCTTTTAGCTATCTGCTCTATAGTTCCTTTCTGATCTGCCAGAGGATAATCTCTTAAATTACCATAACCATAACAATGGAAATCTCTTCCTCTACGTCCATTACTTCCTCGTAAAGAAGTAGTTACCACTACGAAACCTAACTGAGCTAATGAAGCATTACTATTATCATCAGTAGCGAATGCCCATGGCATTAAATCAGTATGTGGACCAGGATAACTATTCGCTATAATTGGATATCTTTTAGTTGTATCTATATCATATGGTTCATACATAACACTATACAACTTAGTCACAGAATCTCCTGCTAGAGTAGTTATTAATTTAGGGTATTTCCAACCTTTCGCTAATAAATCTGAAATATCACAGTGTCCTAATGATAATTTCACATTGCCTTGCATGTCACATATATTAAACTTCGGAGCACTATCCATTCTTGAATAAGTATCTTGAATATACTTTCCGTTTGGAGATATTTTAATATCATGTTCTCCATTACCAGGTGTTAATAGAGTTACATCATTTTTATCAAATGAAGTCTTATAATAGAACTTGTAATTTGGATTTATACCTTTCTCTCGTCCGTAGCCTTCGAAGATAAAACTTCTTCCAAGCGTATCAATTTTAGTAATTGGACCTGCTACGAAATCTCCTGAAGTAATAGTATTTTTTAAATTACCCTCCTGATCATAAAGATAATACTGTCCTTTACCTGTTCTTTCAGACCACCATATTATATCATTACCATCATTTAATATTTTAAAAGATATTAATTGATCATTAAAATGAGGTTTATTCTCATCATGAATAATAACTTTCACTTGCCCTGTATTAATATCTATACCACATAATTCTAATATATCGCAGGTTCTGTTTCTTCTATATAAAAAGACATATTTTGAAGATACAGCATCATAGTTAAAACGAGGAATCTCAAGCTTCTGATCTTTATATTTATCCATTTTAACCTTCTTGGCTGCCATGGCATCTGCATCTATAAGCCAAGCTTCATATTGCGTTACATTTTTATCTCCAGGAAGTGGAAATTTATATGTTTTTGGTTTTGGTCTTGGCTGAGCTAAATTATCGACTAGAGTCATAGTTCCGACTTTTCGCTCATCTTTTCTAATTACGAAATATTTATGTGAGTCAAGGGCCCATCTTCCAGAAGGTCTATGCCTTAGAGTATCATCATGACTAGCCGTGTATCCAGAATTAAATGAATAATATTTAGCCCCATCATATGTAAGTCTAACGCTGTCACTTTCATCTGTTTTATGTAAGTATATATCATGTTTATAGGTATAAACGTAATACAGACTATCTTTACTATAACTTTTCCAGCTATCATTATGTGAGGAGAGTCTCCTTAAATACGACTTGTTATTCGATTCTTCTTTTTTAACTTTTATTTCTTTTAAGCGTCTAGTTAGTCTGTTATATTGTAACTTCTTCTTATCATAATTAAAAGTAAAAGTGTTTAAAGATTTTGAAAAATCTAATGAATAAATTTTTAGATGTGTAGCTTCAACCTCTTTTCCTGTTATTTTAGAAAGTTTTTTAGCCATTGAAGCATTATCAAAAAGCTGGACCTTTTTCCAATTATTCGATGTAACTAGGTAAAAAACATCTCCTTCATCTTTAGTGTCATATTGATAATAAAATGCTTTACCATTATCTATCCAATTAAGATAAATACTACTATTAAGTATGTATTTATATAAACCATCATTGTCTTGAATATCAAGCGCATTCATAGTTATAGAATCTTTTTCTATAGATTCAGGATTTTGAGCATTCGCTACTGTTGAACATAGTGTTCCTAGAAAAATCGATATAACGATTAAGGGATATTTCATTTTTTATTTACCAAATTTACTTAATTGATTAGCCGTTTTCATGGCTGATAATAGATTTACTACTCCTCCGCTAACACACTTTGAGTTAGAAGATTTATCTACAGATTTCATAATGATGCTTTTGACATCTTTAGCTGACAAGTCAGGATAATAGGTCTGTATCATGGCTGCTATTCCAGAAACTATAGGAGTGGCTAAACTAGTTCCTGACGCAGTAACTGCTGTGTTCTTTGGGCCTATAGACCTTATATTATATCCTGGAGCGAAAACATCTACGCTTTTTTCTCCGTAACAACTTAATTTTAAATCTTTTCCGTCTTTCCCAGAAGCTCCTACGACTAACATATTTTGAAATCGTTTTCCTCTTTTATTATATGCGGAAGGGTATTGTTTTACTGAATCAATATCTTTTCCATCATTTCCTGCTGCTTTTACTAATAATATACCTTTCTTCTCAGCATATCTTAAAGCTTTAGTTACTTCTTTAGAATGAGGTGAAAGATATTTACCAAAACTCATGTTTATAATATCTACATCGCTATTTACTGCATATCTAATAGCTGTAGCTATATCTTTATCATATTCGTCACCATCAGGTATTGCTCTGATACTTACGAGTTTGGCTGTAGGACAAACTCCTACGAAATTTAAATCTTGTACATATCTACCAGCTAATAGACTTTCTACTAAGGTGCCATGAAGTGAATCTACTTGCACATTGGCATTGCCATAAAACATATCTTTGAAATCGTCAGGATTATCGCCTATGGTTAGTCGAGCTTTATCTTTACCATCATCAAGACTGGCTACGCGATCGTGAGATAATTTGTATTGGTCATATACTGTGCTTACTACATCTTGCCAATCACCTTCTGCTCCTCCTTTCATTAGAGGTATAGCTATCATTTGTAAATATTGATTAGCTTTCGATGTGTCTTTTGGCTGAAGATCTAATCTGTTTAAATCTTTAACTTTTACATCATTAGTATGAAGTTGTGCACTAAAAAGAGAATCATAATACATAGCGGCCTCATACTGCTGGGCTTGATATTTAGAAAATTGGATGTATGTACTAAGATGTAACTTAGATTCTAATTTTTTATATTTATAATATTCTTGCTTCTCTTTTTTAGATAAGCTTAAAGTATCTACATTTTTATATTTTGGTCTTAAGGTTTTATATTGTCTGAAAGCTTCATTTCCTGTTCTTACTACATTCTCTCCATTTTCATTCCCTAAGAAATTCCAACCATAGACATCATCTACATAACCATTATGATCATCGTCTTTACCATTATTTTCTATCTCACCAGGATTTTTATATAAAGCAGGTTCTAAATTTGTATTTCCTAAATCAAATCCAGCATCTATAACAGCTACTTTGACTACTTTAACTGGTTTAAGATCTTTTTGTGCAATAAACTCTAAAGTACCTTGCAAATCAATCCCACTTATTGAATCAGTTTTCAAATAATACCAATATTCTATATTATCATAACTTCTACTTTGAAGAGGTACAAAGGAGATTAATAAAGAGAAAAATATTGGTAATAACGTTCTTTTTATTCGCATTATTATCGTTTTTTTTAAATTAGCGACAAATATATATATTTTTTTTGTATTATATTTGTATAATTATACTGCTTTAGAATACATAAAATGCACTATATATAACAAATCAAAAGAAATTAGTAGAATATGGTTATAAATATTAACGATAATTGTATAAATTGTAATAAATGTGTAGCAATATGCCCATCTAGCATATTCAAAATTTCACAAAAAAAAACCAAAAAGACACAAGTCGTAAATCCTCAGTCATGCATTTTATGTGGACACTGCGTATCAGTATGCCCTCAAGACGCGATAGAACATAGTGAATTTCCTGCAGATAAAATTCATAAATTTAGTTATGAAGAATACCCTTCTCCAAAACAAATGATGACTCTAATAAGAGGACGCCGTTCGAATAGAGCATTTTCTTCAAAACCAGTCTCTCAAAAAGATCTAGACCTAATATGTGAAGCAGCTTATAGAGCACCTACAGCTAGCAATTCACAAATGAAAGGTATCACAGTTATCACTAAACCTGAAGACATTCAAAAAGTGATCAAAATAACAATAGATACTTTCTCTAAAATTCTAAAATCATTAGAAAATCCAGCGGTTAAATTTATCTTAAAACCCTTCATGAAAGGCAGTTATGCTCAATTAATAAAACTACATAGACTCATCAAATCCTATGAAAACGGTGAAGATAAAGTACTTCGTGGAGCTACTAGCCTTATCCTGTTTCACGCCCCAGCCTCTGTCGGTTTCGGACGAGATGATGCTAATTTAGCTTATCAAAACGCCTCTCTTATGGCAGAAAGTCTAGGCATAGCGCATTTCTACACAGGTTTTGTAATCGAAGGCACACGTCTTAACAAGAAAGCTCTGAAAAATGCTTTAGGTATACAAGGCAATATATATGCAGGTATGGCACTCGGACAGCCAAAATTCAGATATCATAGCTACACCGACAGAAAACCAGCTTCAATAAACTTTTTATAAAAGTTTAAAACATATTTTAAGGCAATATTAAAACCTACTAGAGCTAGTAGCAGTGCTACTGAGCACCACTAGCTAAGTCAAGCAACTGATTAGTAATAAGCTGCTGACGCGTCTTATTATACTGCAGAGTCAAATCTGCTATTAGATCATCAGCATTATCTGTGGCTATCTGCATAGCCATCATTCTAGCTGAATGCTCTGAAGCATTAGAATCCAATACACAAGTATATATTTCCTGATTAAGTACTTGTGCTATTAAATCAACTGATACTTCTTCTCGTGAAGGTTCTATAATGAAATCATTAGAAGATGTATCTTCTTTTTTCTTTTCTATATCTTCACTCTCTTCGTTAATTTGTAAATCTCTATTAAGATTAAGAGGAAGATAAGTCTTATTAACAAGTAACTGTGTCCCGGTAGATTTAAAATGATGATAAATAATCTCTACTTTATCTATTTCTTTACGAAGAAACATATTCTCTAATTTTATAGCTAAAGCCTTTCCCTCTGCATAATTAGGATTTTCCGCTAAAGTTTCATAATCTCCTTGTGGAGAGAAACCTGCCTTTCTAACCTCCTTCTCTATCTTAGTACCTATAGGAAAAACTAAAATATTCTCTTTTTTAAGACTTTTATATTTTTCTACAGTTTGATAGAATTTTTTAAAAACGTTAGAATTAAATGAACCACATAGAGAACTATTAGATGAAATGACGACTATAGCCACCTTATTAACATGCCTCTCCTCCACTAAAGGACTGTTTATTAATACTCCCTCTGACCGTAATATATCAGAGAGAATA
>JBAYDV010000065.1:0-11665 GCA_041668045.1 Bacteroidales bacterium
TAAAAGCTAAACGACCAACATAAGGGTCAGTTGCTATTTTGAATACTAAACCACAGAAAGGATCAGAATTTACAGGATGTAAATCTTTTTCTTTATCTGTTTCTGGATCAGTACCTTTTATGACACCTTTATCAATTGGAGAAGGTAGATAACGAATGATAGCATCAAGAAGGAATTGAACTCCTTTATTCTTAAATGCAGATCCACAGCATGCTGGAACTAAATCCATAGCTATAGTACCTTTTCTAAGAGCTGTTACGATTTCTTCTTCAGAAATTGAATCAGGATCTTCGAAGAATTTCTCTAGAAGTTTATCGTCATATTCAGCGACAGCCTCTAAAAGTTTTCCTCTCCATTCTTCAACATCATCTTTCATGTCTTCTGGTACTTCTTCGATTGAATAGTTTACCAGTTCATCATCGTCTCTGTAGATGATAGCTTTTCTAGTAAGCAAATCAACTACACCTTGAAATTTATCTTCAGCTCCAATAGGTAAACAAATTGGAACTGCATTAGCTCCTAATTTTTCATGTATATCCTCAACAACTGCTAAGAAATCTGCACCAATACGGTCCATTTTATTAACAAATGCTATTTTTGGAACTTTATATTTATCTGCTTGACGCCATACTGTTTCAGACTGTGGTTGAACACGTCCTACTGCATCAAATGTAGCTACGGTACCATCAAGGACACGTAATGAACGCTCTACCTCTACAGTAAAGTCAACGTGACCAGGAGTATCTATCAAGTTAATATGATAAGATTTTCCGTTGTATTTCCAGAAAGCTGTAGTAGCAGCAGAGGTAATAGTAATACCTCTTTCCTGTTCTTGTGTCATCCAGTCCATAGTCGCTGCTCCATCGTGAACCTCTCCTATTTTATAAGTTTTACCAGTATAAAAAAGAATTCTTTCTGATGTAGTAGTTTTACCTGCGTCGATATGGGCGATAATGCCAATATTTCTAGTGAGTTTTAAATCTCTTGCCATTGATCTCTCCTTTTAAAAACGGAAATGTGCAAATGCTCTATTAGCCTCTGCCATACGGTGCATATCTTCTTTTCTTTTGTATGCAGCACCTTCATTATTATACGCTGCTTGAATTTCAGCAGCTAACTTTTCTGCCATCGAGTGGCCGGAACGTTTACGTGCAAAAAGTATCATATTCTTCATCGCAATAGCGACTTTACGGTCCGGACGCACCTCTGTTGGAACTTGGAAGTTAGCACCACCAACCCTACGGCTTTTTACTTCAACCTGTGGGGTTACATTTTCTAATGCTTTTTTCCAAATATCGAGAGGAGCCTGTTCAGAATCCTTCATCTTCTCACCTACCAAATCAATGGCGTCGTAAAAAATCGAATACGCGATACTCTTCTTCCCCTGTAACATCAAATTGTTCACAAAACGTGTAACTAACACTTCGTGAAACTTAGGATCAGGAAGTAGAATCCTCTTTTTAGGCTTCGTTTTTCTCATTTCTTTTAAAAAAAATAAAATTAATTAATAAATTACTTCTTAGAGCTTTTTGGTCTCTTAGCACCATAAAGGGAACGACTTTGAGTTCTTCCCTCTACACCTGCGGTATCCAAGGCACCTCTAAGGATGTGATAACGTACACCAGGTAGATCTTTTACACGACCACCACGTACAAGTACGATTGAGTGCTCCTGCAAATTATGACCCTCTCCTGGGATGTATGCATTGACCTCTTTTTGATTAGTTAGTCTAACACGCGCTACTTTACGCATTGCAGAGTTAGGCTTCTTAGGAGTTGTTGTATACACACGTACACAAACACCTCTTTTTTGAGGACAAGCATCCAACGCGCGAGATTTGCTCTTTTCTACAGAGACCTCGCGTCCTTTTCGAACTAGTTGTTGAATTGTTGGCATAAATTGTTGTAAATCTTTACTTTATATAACTCCATTAAAAATTAATGGGGTGCAAAGTTAATTATTTTTATTTATTTACCAAACCTTTTGGATAAGATTATTTATCGTAACATATTGAGTAAATTATAGTTAAACTTACAAAACATTACTTAAGACCTATTTCTATGTAGATATTTGTTTATTATTTTTATTAATTTTTTTAATAAAAATTGAAAATTATATTTATTTAGACTAAAATATACTTTTATTTATAAAGATACGAAATTTTTGGTTTTTAGTATGCCTTATAAATAAATTCATATATTTGTGAGTATAATACATAAAATATTTGTTTCATGAAGAAGATTGCAACGGTATTAATAACTCTACTACTTCCATTAACATTATTATTTGCTCAATTTAATGTAGAACAACCCATTTCATGGGAGGCTTCAACTGTAAAAATTGATGATTCCACATACGAAATCATACTTAATGGAACAATGTTACAGAATGAATGGCATATTTATGATATGGATAAATATGACGGTGGCCCTAATAGCACAGTATATGAAGTTCAAGAAAATGATAATGTCAAACTCATAGGAAAACCTTATTTCAAATCTAGTATAAAAAAAGAATTTGATAATGTTTTCAATATGAATATTGGTATTACAGAAGGTGATGTGATTTTAGCTCAAAAAGTAAAGGTTACAAATCCTAAAAAAGCTTCAACTACTATTAGTGTA
Source organism: Bacteroidales bacterium (assembly GCA_041668045.1). Lineage (GTDB taxonomy): Bacteria > Bacteroidota > Bacteroidia > Bacteroidales > UBA932 > JBAYDV01. The sequence continues at coordinate 2,625 of JBAYDV010000065.1, forward strand.
GAATGGCAGGCATGTAATAATGGAAGCTGTCTTCCTCCTACATTAGAAGAATTCACCGTCACTTTCAATAAAAATAAAAAAAGTAAAGTAGCAGCATCTAGTACAACAGATGATGCTCCGATAACTCCAGGAAACAATAGCTCTCTATGGGGACTAATTTTACAAGCTATAGCATGGGGATTTATCATGCTTTTAACGCCTTGCGTCTTTCCTATGGTTCCTATGACCGTTTCTTTCTTTTTAAGACAGAATAAAGATCATCCAGGAAAAGCTAAATTTCAAGCATCCATGTTTGGAACCTTTATCGTAGCATTATACACTCTTCCAATAGCGATTATTATACTTGTTACATATTTCGCAGGAGGAGAAGCAGTAACAGCTGATATATTCAACTTCTTAGCCACACACTGGATACCAAATCTATTATTCTTCTTAATATTTATGACTTTCGCAGCTTCATTTTTCGGAGCTTTCGAAATCGTATTGCCTAGTAGCCTGGTAAACAAAGCAGATACTAAATCTAATAGAGGAGGTCTTTTAGGTATCTTTTTCATGGCTCTGACACTAGTGTTAGTTTCATTCTCATGTACTGGTCCGATAGTAGGTACTGTCCTTATACAATCTACTCAAGGTGCTTTCTGGGCTCCTATAGTAACCATGTTAGCATTCTCATTAGCTTTCTCATTGCCATTTACAATCCTTGCCTTTTCTCCATCTTTACTTGATAAAGTTCCAAAAGGTGGTGGATGGATGAACACTGTAAAAGTTGTTTTAGGATTCATAGAGGTAGCATTAGGCTTCAAGTTTTTAAGTATAGCAGATTTGACATACCATTGGCATTTACTTGATAGAGAAGTATATCTTGCTATTTGGATAGTAGTATTTACGCTTCTTGGATTCTATTTACTAGGCAAACTCAAATTCAAACTTGATTCGCCTGTAAAATATATATCTTTATCTCGACTTGTATTTGCGATAATTTCGTTCTCATTCGTAGTTTATATGATTCCTGGTATGTGGGGAGCACCACTTAAAGCTCTATCTGGATATATACCACCTCTTACAACACAGGATTTCGTATTAGGGGCTGAGGGCAATAATAACTCTTCCGCACCTTACTACTCGACTCCACCAACTTCGCAATCCGCATCAGATTCTACCAACGACAATACAGAATATGTACCAGTAGATCAAGCGAAATACAGCGATTTTTTGAAAATGCCTCATGGGCTTAAAGGTTATTTTGATTACAAAGAAGCAATAGCTGCAGGTAAAGCACTTGGGAAACCAATATTTCTAGACTTTACTGGACATGGTTGTGTAAATTGTAGAGAAATGGAAATGAGAGTATGGTCAGATCCAAAAGTACTTGAGATACTTAGAAATGATTATGTAATCTGCTCACTTTATGCTGATGATAAAACGAAAGTTGACGAAAAAGAGTGGGTTACTACTAAAAATGGAAAAGTATTAAAAACATTAGGACAAATCAACTCATACTTTATACAAAACCAATTCCACGCTAATGCTCAACCATTTTACGTTCTTCTTGACGCTGAGACACAAAAAATGAATGCTGAGCCACAAGGGTATAATTTAAATATTGATAACTTTGTTACGTTCCTTAAAAAAGGATTAAAATAAACTTTTAAGAACATAGCCCATTCTTAAAAATACAATAAAAAGAAGCTATTAACGTAAAAAAAAATGGTTAGAAACATTAAAGTTCTAACCATTTTTTTTGCTAGGTCACCTAGCAGAGTGCAAATTTTTACGATTATTTTTAATCAGCTAATTTACAGCTATTTAGAAAATGAAATGAAAATTTACTAGCTGCTACCTGACCTAGCATATTTTTTACATCATAAGAATCATCAATTGTGCTGCTAAAATTCTAAGGAACATAGTCAATGGATAAACCGTAGTATAAGAAACCGCACTACGAGGAACCCCATACGTATCAATGAATGCCAACGCTGCAGGATTAGTCTGCGCTCCACTAATCATCCCCGTAATAGTAAAATAATCCATTTTAAAGACATACTTAGCTATAAAAGCTATTATCATAAGAGGAATTACCGTTATAATAAATCCATATAAAACCCACCAATATCCACCATTAATTATAGCCTCTATAAAACCTTGACCAGCTCCAAGACCAACACCCGCCAAGAACAAAGAAATTCCTATCTCCTGCAACATTTTATTGGCACTTAAAGTCGTATATGTCGTCATTTTATATTTCGGACCAAAATGCGCTATCAACAGGGCAATAATTAAAGGTCCACCAGCTAATCCTAATTTAACCGGCTGTGGTATATCAGGAAAACTAATTGGAATAGATCCTAATAAAACACCTAAAGCAATACCAATAAAAATAGGGAATAGATTTGGTTTATTAAGCCTAGTTAATGAATTTCCAAGCAATTTAGCTACCTTATCAATAGCTTTCAAACTTCCTACCACAGTAACTCTATCACCCATTTGAAGTTGTAAGCGAGGATTAGCCACCAAATCAATACCTGATCTATTTACTCTAGTTATGTTAATACCATACTGTGCTCTTATATTTAAAGAGCCTAAACTTTTACCATTAATATTTGACTGAGTAACTAATAATTTTCTAGCAACATGCCCATTATCCACTTTCATCCAAAGTTTATCATCCATTTGTTTGATTTTACCTAAAAAGGTAACAAGAGCATTTTCATTAGAAGAAGAAACGATAGCTTTTACGATATCACCCTTTTTAAGAATAGTTTCAGAACTTGGCACTTCAACTGTTCCATCAGGATGCAATAATCTAGATATCACATAAGGTCGACTAATCAGTTGATCAATCTCTGCTATTGATTTACCACTTACTGCCTCATTACTAATCTCGATTGGCACCCTCTGAGGAGTATCATGATTAGAATTATCTTCTTTAATTAAATCAGATTTGACTTTATCTACATCTACTCTAAATATAGACTTCAAAGCGATAAAGCTAACTATTACACCAACGACACCTAATGGATACGCCACAGCATAACCCATGGCAATAGTAGGATCGTCGATTCCGTTAACATCTGCAAAAGCTTGCTGTGCAGCTCCAAGACCCGGAGTATTAGTAATAGCACCAGACATAACACCCACCATAGTAGAAAGGCTTTCACCAGTAATTAAATGTGTTACAACCGTAATTATAACATCAAGTGCTACAATACCTACTGCTAATATATTTAAATTAAGGCCTCCTTTCCGCAACGAAGCGAAAAACCCGGGACCAACTTGTAATCCAATGGAATAGACAAAAAGGATCAATCCAAATTCTTTCGCGAACTTTAAGATAGGTTTATCAATTACTAAATTAAAGTGACTAAATATAATTCCGATAAAAAGGATCCAAGTAATACCAAGCGATATTCCAAAAAATTTTGTTCTCCCGAAAAGAATACCTAAAGCTATAACAAGGGCTAAAATAAAAACAGAGTGGGCTAAGCCTGAGCCCACAAATAAAGATAAAAACCAATTCATATATATAAGTTTATAATTGAGAAAAATCGTATGCAAAAACCACGCCTTCCATAGCATTACTAAGCTACTTTGTCGTTATTTTAATTTATTTTTAGGAAGATATCTAGTCATTCCATATACTCGTTTAGGAGAAATAAGAGCTGGTAATGTAGCACCTACTGCTAAAAAAAAGATTATAGAAAAAGCTAAAAATCCGTTACTAAAAGTTTTATTTAAATACTCCGTCGCCAGAGCAGTATCATTCTGAGTTTGTAGAAACTTCATTATACTAAAAAGTGTATTATAGGCAAACTTACCTGGTATCATAGGTAGTAAAGCAGGAATATACAAAACAGAAGCTGGACTATGACTTATTCTACCAAAAGGCACACTAAAAAATCCAATTACAAGACCTGCGATGAAAGATGCAGAAGTAATATCCACAGCAGCATAATGCATAAGACAAAAACGAGTAGCATGTCCTAATGCAGCTAATAATCCAATATATAAAAATGACCTTCTAGGAGGATTACTTATAGCTCCAAATCCGATTCCCGCTATAGCAGCGAAAAGGCCATCACATAATATGTCAAAAATTATTTTTATCACCATTTTTTTATAAAAGACTATTATTAAAAATAACTAATGTTCCTCCTAATCCTACTGCTATACATAATATTAATATAGTAGCTCTAATTAATCTTGATAAACCAACTAAAGTAAAGCCCTCCATCATATCTACTACTCCATTCACTAATGGCACTCCTGGGATCAAGAATAACACACTAGTAATAAGTACAATCTCTGCTTGTGAACTTGGTAAGACATATAATCCTACAGAACACATCATTGAAGCAAAAAAGGCTGTTGTTATCGTCTGCATATATAATGTAAGGTGGTGTCCCCAGACCTGACGAACACGAAAAGCTATAGCTGTAGATAAAAATACTATCAACATAGCTAAAGCATTCCCTCCAAATAACCTACAAAAAGACAGATTAGCCAATGAAGCCAAAAGAGCTATTAATAAAGGGTTTAAAAGAGGTTTACCTGTTTCTTCATAATATCTAGTCCAACATTCATTTAAAGGTAAATGTTTATCATATATTTCCCAAGAAAGTGCACTAAGATTAGCATTATGAGCGAAACGTATAGATCCAGGTTTAATTTGGAATGTTCTCGTGAAAATAGCTTCTCTTGGATCATCCTTTCTAGATAAGTTTTTTTGTTTAACAGTTACTGTCATAGTTCTGCCAAGTGTAGATATGGCTGCCGCTAATCCAAATGAATCTGCTATACGCTGACTATTACGAACGACTCGCGAAGTTTGAACCCCACAACCCATTAAATGTCCAGCATATTTACATATAAACTGAGTTACTTCAGGAATTTGAGAAGATTGGTCTTGACACATAAATATTATTTCAATGTTAATACTTTAATGCCGCAAAGATATAACTTTTTTATTATTTTCTATTTCTTAATTTGAACTACATAAAGTTTATCAGATCTACGAAGTTTTTCATCGATAGGAATTGATAGTAAATCACCTTTTACTGCCTTATTTACAGGCTTTAAATCTACTCTTATTTCAGAAACTTTATGTTCTATAACTCCTGTTGATGGTCCCATTATTAAAACATCATCTCCGACAGAAAGTTCTCCTGATTCTAATAAAATTTCGGCAACAGATATATTAGAGAAATAATTAGTAATTTTTCCCAAATATACTTTTCGTTTAGTAGCCTTGCTTCCATATACTTCACTCCACTGACCAAGGCGGGCTCCTTGATAGTATCCATCCCAGAATCCTCTATTGAATACCTCTGATAATCTTTTTTTAGCTTCAGTAGTATATTCTACTGTATAAGCATGGCGTTGTGATGGACTCAGTCCTAGATGAGACTTACCCTCTGCGTCTCTTGCGCATTGCCCCGTATTAGCTAACTCTGCATCTCTTAGCTCCATATCTGATAGAACTTTGTCTGCGGCCTCTCGATATACTGACACTACCCTTTTTACATATTCTGCAGCTCTTGCACGACCTTCTATCTTAAGAACGAAGACTCCTGCATCTATCATCTTGTCCAAGAACTCGATAGTACATAAGTCTTTAGGAGACATTATATAATCATTATCAACTACTAATTCATTTCCTGTTTCATCATCACTCAAACGATATGCGTGACGACATACCTGATAACATGCTCCTCTATTGGCAGAAGCTCCATATTCATGAAGACTAAGATGACATTTGCCGGAAATAGACATACAAAGTGCTCCGTGAGCAAACATTTCTATCTCTACGAGATGTCCTGATGGTCCTTTTATTTGATCTTTCTGAATTATCTCATATATTTTACGAACTTGATGGAGGTTCAACTCACGAGCTAATACGACTACATCTGCATATTGCGCATAAAAACGTAATGCTTCTGAATTAGAAATACTTAACTGAGTAGATATATGTACTTCCAGGCCTATTTGACGAGCATACATTATTACTGACATATCAGATGCTATTACAGCACTAATATCGGCAGCTTTCGCAGCATCTAAAGTCTCGTGAACTTTATCAAGTTCAGCATTATATATAGTTATATTAAGTGTTAAATATGTTTTAAAATCATGTTCCTTAGATAGTTCCACGATTTTTGGTAAATCAGAAAGCGTAAAATTGTTAGCAGAATGTGAACGCATATTAAGGTTTTCTACTCCAAAATATACTGAATTCGCTCCTCCTTGAATGGCTGCCATTAAGCTTTCAAAATTCCCAGCAGGCGCCATAATTTCTACCTGGCGTTTTTTATTTGTCATATATTATTTCTTTTCAAAGAAGGCATGTATTCTATCGATAACCATCTCTGGGGTTATTCTCTCAAGACATGCATAATCTCCTCTTGCACACTCTTTGTCTCCATAAATAGAACATGGGCGACAGTCTAAATCGTCTATTTGAATAGCATTTTTTCTATCTTGTCCCCATCCATAAAATCCAGCATCCGGATGTGTAGCACCCCAAATAGAGATAACTGGAGTATGTACATATGATGCCAAATGCATATTCGCAGAATCCATACTAATCATCAAATCAAGACTTTTAATAAAATCTAATTCTTCACTCATAGTATAATGTCCTGCTATAGTTTCGCAGTTTTTATATTTTTTCTGCCATTCTTGTAACAACTTAGCCTCTTCACCTTTAGCTCCGAAAAAGTATAATAAATTAGATGGATCTTGAGATAATGTTTTAATTACTTCTTCCATACTATCTGTTGACCAACTCTTACCTTTATGTTTAGCGAAAGGGGCTATACCTATTCTATGATATTTATATTTGGAAAAATCACGTTGTGGTACAGGCTGACTATTAAAATGAAGATTTTTTAATCCTAGACGGACAAAAACCTCTTCATAGCGTTTTTGCATAGGCATTAGCGCTACTCTCTTAGAGTTATGAGGATTAATGAATTTCTTTCTTTGTGCTCTATTTTTGTTAATAGCCACATTTTTAATACCATTAATTTTCAGATATGTTCTAATAACTTTAGTTCTTAAAACATCATGAATATCAGCTATTTCAGTAGGATTTAGTGCTAAAATCTCTTTTGCTACTTGAATAACATGTCTAAAAGTATGATTTTCATCTTTAAAATTAACTTCTTTAAAATTCAGATTTGGAATTCCTACAAATAAAGGTTCTAATAATTTAACTGATACCATCGTAAAACGAATATCAGGATTAGCTTTAGCATACGCACGCACTAAAGGTGCAGCTATAGCGATATCTCCAATAGCTGAAAATCTTAATATTATAATATGCCTTTGCTTCATAAATACTACCTAATTGATTTTTACTTTTTATTTGGTTTAGAATAAAGTACAGGATTTAATTTAGGATCGTTATACATTTTCATCTGACGATATACCTTCATATATTTCGCACCAGATTCTATATCTTCTAACAATTGATCTATCGCAGTCGATAAATCTTCTCTCTGTGTCAATAAAATCTCCAACTTATCAGAGCAGAATGCAAGATGTTCCATAGTAATATTCTGACGGAGGGTCTCTGCTTCCCAATGATAAATTTTCAAAGCCAAAATCGATAACCTGTCAATAGCCCAAGCTGGACTTTCAGTATTTATTCTAGCATCTTCCTGAATCGTAACATTCTTATATTTCTCTAAAAAATAAGAATCTAATTTCTCAACCATATCAGTACGAACTTGATTTGATTTGTCGATTCTTCTTTTAAGAGCCAATGCCTCAGTGGCATCAATATCAGGATTTCTAATAATATCTTCTAAATGCCATTGAACAGTATCAACCCAACATTTACTATATAAGATATTCTCTATAGAGTCTTTATTATATGGATTTTCAACAGGGTAATTAATATCATCATGTACATGATAATCAGTTATACATTGTTTGAAAATTTTGTTTGATAAATTACTAAATTCCATAATAATTAGTTTTTTCGTGTAATTAACATTTCGGCGAAATTCTTCAACCTATTTATTTTTTCTTCTTCCAATCCAATATCTTCAACAGACTTCATAGCGGACACATAATACTTTTTAATCTCTCTCTCTGCATGCTCTTTAATACCAATTTTCGCATACATTTCTTTCATAGCAGAGATTTTAGCATCAGCCTCATCTCTAGACATACTCATTATTTCGAACAAGCGTTTTTTATCTGACTCATCTGAATATCTTAAAGTCTCTACTTGCATCCAACTCTTTTTATTATCAACTATATCCTCCCCCACATTTTTACCGAAAAAATTAGGATCAGCATAAACATCCAAATAATCATCAGTAATTTGGAAAGCCATACCTAACTGATAACCAAACATGTACAAAGCCTGTGCCACTTTATCATCAACCCCTGCCATAAGAGCCCCTAATTTAGCTGCGCAAGCTATCAAGACAGCAGTTTTTTTACCAATCATATCCTCATACTCCTCCATAGTAATAGCTGGATCTTTCTCGAAATCCATATCATACTGTTGGCCTTCACACACTTTGATAGCAGTATCAGTAAATAAAGCATAAACATCAGACAAGCTCTCTTCAGGAGCATAAGCTAAATACTTATATGCCAAAATAGACATAACATCTCCAGAAAGAATAGCCGTATTTTCATTCCATTTCTTATGAATCGTCAACTGCCCTCTCCTTCTATCAGATTTATCCATGATATCATCATGAACTAAAGTATAAGCATGAAATATCTCAAGTGCCAAGGCAGGATAAATAATTTTTTGATCAATAGTACGATGAAAAAGATTATAAGTAAGCAAAGCCAATCTTGGTCTAATCCTCTTTCCCCCGACAGAAATTATATATTCAATAGGCGCATATAATCCACTAGGCTTTTTATTCAAATCCAGTGAGCTAATGCCATTTTTTATAATTTTTAATATTTCAGAATCACTATACATATTTAACAAAATTAAGAAATTTTCCGACAAAGATAAGGGATTATTTAACAAATTCGTATATTCGCAGTCGTGGAAGCAAAAAAAACAAGAA
>JBAYDV010000066.1:0-11407 GCA_041668045.1 Bacteroidales bacterium
ATCATTATTTGAGATATTAATACTAGAAGGAGCTCAAGCTGGACTCTCCTGGATAACTATTTTGAAAAGAAGAGAAGCTTATAGACGAGTCTTTGATAATTTCGATGTGGAAAAAGTAGCAGCTTATACAGAAGAAGACAAAAAACGATTATTGGCAGATTCTGGAATTATTAGAAATCGTTTGAAAATTAATTCTGCTATCAGAAATGCTAAAATATTTATTAACATTCAAAAAGAATTTGGGTCATTCAGTCAATATATTTGGGCATTCGTCGATGGTAAGCCTATAGTAAGTCATTTGACAGATATTACTAAAATGCCAGCTAAGACTGAATTAGCAGAGAAAATATCTAAAGATCTCAAAAAGAGAGGAATGAATTTCGTAGGTCCAGTAGTAATCTATTCCTACATGCAGTCCGTAGGAATAGTTAATGATCACTTAGAAACTTGTCCATTTAATGGGCGAACACAGATCTAGTCAAAGCTCCTATATCAGAAACTTCCACTACTTCTATTTTTCTATTTCTAGATAAATTTTTCCTGCTATTTCCAGAATGAGAACTATCAGACAAATTATAAGAAGAAATATAAATCTTTTCATAACCTAATCGTTCCGCCTCAGAAATTCGTCTATCTATCTGATTTACAGGTCTAATCTCTCCACTTAAACCAATCTCTGCTGCGAAACAAATCTTAGGAGAGAGATATAAATCGAAATTAGAAGAAAGAATAGAACAAACTACAGCCAAATCACAGCCAGGATCATTAGCTTTCATGCCCCCTGCTATATTTAAAAATACATCCTTAGAAGAAAGTTTAAAACCAGCACGTTTCTCCAAAACGGCCAACAACATATTCAAACGTTTATAATCAAAGCCCGTAGCAGAACGTTGAGGTACACCATAAGCTGCAGTTGACACCAAAGCCTGAATCTCTATTAAAAATGGTCTATTCCCATCAAGCATAGAACAAACAGCGACTCCACTCAAATCACCCTTATGCATAGGAGTCAATATTTCAGAAGGATTAGAAATCTGACGCAATCCTGTATTATTCATCTCGAAAATAGCTATCTCATCAGTCGAACCAAATCTATTTTTTATGCCACGGAGAATCCTGTAAGAATGACGAGTATCGCCTTCAAATTGAAGAACTACATCAACGATATGCTCTAGGACTTTTGGCCCCGCGATTGAGCCATCTTTAGTGATATGTCCAATTATAATGACAGGCGTACCAGATTCTTTAGCGAACCTTAAAAGAGCAGCCGCACATTCTTTAACCTGTGATACCGAACCTGCTGATGAATCCAGGGTATCAGTATAGATAGTCTGTATCGAATCTATAATCAATAACTCAGGTGCTACCGTCTTCGACTGCTGAAGAATATTTTCTAGCAAAGTCTCACACAATATATAACAATTAGGTGCTATTTCATTTTTTACGGCAATGTTATCCTTATTTGAAGCTTTATCACCTAGTGTGGAGGTTCTACCAGTGTTGGCAGCATCATCACCCTTTAATAAAACTCTCTGAGCCAATCTCTCAGCACGCAACTTAATCTGCCTAGGAGATTCTTCTCCAGACACATATAAAGTTTTTAAATTAGGACATTCTATAGGGATTTGAAGAGAAAGTGTTGACTTTCCTATACCAGGTTCACCACCAAGAAGAACCATAGAGCCTTCAACCAATCCACCACCAAGCACCCTCTCGATTTCAGTATTGCCAATGCTAATCCTGCTCCCCTCAGTCGAAGAAATATCCTTTAGAAGTGCAGGCTTCGGAGTAGCTACTCCCAAAAGAGAACGACTACGAGAAATCGTCTTAGAATCTTTCGAATTTTTAACACTAGGAGCCTCATTAAAAGTATTCCATTCGCCACATGAGGGACATCTCCCCAACCATTTCGCACTCTCAAAACCACAAGACGTGCAGAACCACGCCGATTTTACTTTAGCCATACTATATTTTAATTATTTTTTAATAAATCTATTTTTTAAAATCCTTTATAAGTTCTTCCAAACTAATTATCATACGATATCTCCAATAATGCTTAGGATTAGCAGGAAAATTAATCCTCTCCTCACCAGGCTCCTCTAATCTATATTTAGAAGATGTTGAAAGCCAATCTTGAATAGGAAGAATAGTCAACATCGCTGGACTAGACGTATGCATTTTAATAATTTCTTCAGCTATTTCAGGACTCAGATGTTCTGGAGCATCTCCTCCCTTATGTAACATAATATTCCAATATTTTTGAGTTACATTTCTATCTTCTTCCCACCAGGCTCTTAGAGTATTAGTATCATGAGTCCCCGTAGTGCAGACACTCAGATAAGGATAATAAGCTGGATTAGCGAATAGCTCCGCTGGATTTTTCGGCATGCGTTGAATTTCTAAAGACAATGCTTTTAAATTTGATAATACTTCTGGCACGCAATCTGGTATCATACCTAAATCCTCTGCACAAGTTAACATTGAAGTAGAGCCAATAATTTCAGGCAATTTTCGAATAGCTTTTTCTTTCCAAAACTGATTATGTCTATGATAGAAAAACTCATCATATAATCTATTAAATGCATCTTTTTGATCATCTGAGAGTGCATTATAAGAATATGTAAATTGTGCTGAAATTCTAGGATGAAACATACCCTTATGCTCATCATCCTCCAAAAATAAAACGTCAGAAACTAATGAATATAAACCATCTCTTATATGTTTATCATAATTAGATTTAATAAAGCCAGTTTCGATCTTTTTCTGAGTGTTGAACTCATGTTTCAAAGTATAAATGTCATATTCATTCGAGTCAAGAAAGTTCTTGATAACGAAATCTGTCTTATCTTTAAATATTGATTTAAGAGAGTAATATCTAATAAAAGGTGTAGCATGACGGTAAAAATCGAAATAAAAGCCTCTAGATCTTAGTTCATCTTGGCTATATGGCAATGCTGGATTAAAATGTCCCATTAAGCCTGTTACCTGTGATGTAGGTATCTCCCAAATTCTAAAAAAACCTAATACGTGGTCTATACGATAGGCATCGAAATATTGAGATAGTTTAGAAAAACGTTTTTTCCACCATGCATAATGATTCTTTTCCATTTCATCCCAATTGTATGTAGGAAAGCCCCAGTTCTGACCTTCTTTAGCGAAGTCATCAGGTGGAGCACCAGCAGTACAATTCATTTTGAAATATTTTGGTTCTGTCCAGGCTTCAACACTCTCGGGAGTTATGCCAATAGGAATATCACCTTTTAAAGCGATGCCATGTTTATGCGTGTATTTTACTGCTTCAGATAGCTGCAGGTGCAGATTATATTGCACGTAAGCATGAAACATTATAGTGTTATAATGAACAGATTTAGGATTAATGTAGCTTTTTAATAATTCTTCTGAATATATCTTATCTTTTCCCCATTTATTAAAGTCAGCTGTTTTATATTGATCTCTTAGAGTACAGAATGTACAATAAGGCATTAACCAATCTTTATTCTCTTTTAAGAAGTTTTTAAATCTTCTACTCTCTAATACAGATTTTCCATGGGATTTGTACATTATATGAAGATATTCCTTCTTAAAATTAAATACGGCTTCGTAATCAATCCTTTTTAGTTCGTTTAATTTTTTTCTTTCTTTATTATATTTTGATTCAATATTTTTATTAGGAAAACTTCCTAAGCTTTTGATATTTATATAAATAGGGTGGAGAGCCATAACAGAGATTCCTTTATAAGGGTATGAATCAGTCCATGTACCTGTAGAAAAAGTATCATTGATAGGAAGTAGTTGTATGATTTTATTGTCTGATAAAACAGCCCAATCAGCAAGTTTCTTTATGTCATTGAATTCTCCTATTCCTGCACTATTTTTCGTTCTAAGACTAAACACAGGTACGGCTACACCTTTAAATTTAGGATATGCTATATTAAAACCAGTTGATGAGTGTTCTTTTATGAATGTTTCATCTTTTCTTATATCGTAGATGTATAGTTTATGGTTTTCTCCATTTTCCCATTCTATGGCATTATCTTTAGATTTTTTAAAGAATTTATATTCTATATCAGGTATTGCCTGAGCGTCGGGACTATTCTTTTCGATTTTGGAAAGGTCTATATTCACTTCATATCTACTTCCTCCAGTGGCGACGAGAGGAATAGCCAAATCAAGATTCCATTGCCCTAAATCAGGAGTATTTCCAGCTATAAAGATCTGGTCCGTAGCACCTAGGTTGGGAACTGTGATTCTAATAATCAGTTCTCGAGAATATTTATGTGTTGTAGCCTTTTTATTCTCCTGGTGAGGATAAAATACATTAGTGAAAGGAGATGTTAGAAATGGTGCTAGATTATCGTTCGCTTGCCATTCGTCATGAGTATGAATATTGATAGTTTTGGTATCAATGTTTATTTTACGTGTTTCTCCTGCCTCGAAGAATATAGAATCGTCGGGATTCTTTATAAAGTATTTGTATTTAAAAGACATTTTCGAAGAGAAATCGAAAGTGATTTTAGTTTTCCAATTTCCTTCTGAATTATATTCTAATTCATATGTTTTAGAAATGTCTTTATGATTTCGCCTAGAAAAGGTGCCTTGGATATAAACTTTTTGTCCAAAGGATGTAAAATAATTAACAGTGAAATAAATATTCATATTTTTACATATTTAATTAATACAAATATGTAAAATATTTTTCATACATTTACATTATTAACTGATAGAATTGCTATGATCGAATATTTTAAGGTGTCGGGTAGTCCGAAAATGATTTTGAAAAAGGCTAATCTCATAGTTTTAGCTTTCGTTTTAGCCCATGCTATTTTTTGTGCACTTTTAAATAATACAGCTTTTGGAGATAGTATAGTTTTGACTATTTTAACTATAGCTATGGTCTTTTCTCTTATTAAATTCTATGGTGTGTCATTTGATATATTTTTGGGATTGGCTTTCTTAGCAAGTTTTGCTGGTTTCTATCTAGGTACACAAGGAGCTGTATTTCTACATGCTAAGGCTCCTTCATTAGGTATATGGATAAATATTATAATGACAACTCTTATTACTGAACTTCTAGGACAAGTGATAATTTTACTTTTGCATAGAGGTTTTAGCAAAAAGTAAATGGCGTAGTTAATTTAAATTTTAATGTTGAACGATAAAATATCATCTAAGAATACTGAGGATTTTTCAGATACTAAGAGTCCTTCTTCTAAGCGAGGAACTATGACACAAATAGTTCTTATGGCTTTAGTGGTAATCTTTGTGCGTATTTTAGTCGAAAAATTAATCCCTTTATTTTATGAAGGATTTGGTTTGAATTTTAATGATTTTATTTTTAAAACATTATCAAATTATGCCTTGACTATTTCTATGGTCATTATTGATTATGTAATAGTTCATTTTTTAATAAGAAAAATTCACTATGGAAAAAATTATTTCAAACGAGCAGGAAAAGAATTTCTATATGTTTTTATATTATCTTTCCTTTCTTCCATTATTTTAAAATTAACTCAATTTAATGATTTGGAAGAGACCCCTGTTCTTTTCGATAGATTGTTATTATTTACCTGTATAGTATGTATATTATTTAATCTTGTAGTCATTCTTCTTTTTGATTTAATATTGTATTATAAATGGATTCATGAGACGGCACTTAAAAAAGAGATAAGTGAGAAAAATCAGGCTGATTATCAATACCAGATGTTAAGAAGTCAATTAAATCCTCATTTTCTTTTTAATAGTTTGAATGTTTTAGATTATCTCATTCTGACTAATCAAGAAAAAGCTAGCACATATGTGAAGAGATTAGCTTCTATTTATAGATATATGTTACAGATAGAATCTAATCCTATAGTAACAGTAGAAGAAGAGATGTCTTTTATTAAACAGTATATAAATCTATTAAATGAACGCTTTAGTGCAGGTGTTAGATTTTCTATAGATATAACCAAAAGATATAGCTCGAAAAAGATTATTCCATGTACTCTTCAAATGATGATAGAAAATGCAGTTAAGCATAATATAGCTAATGCATCTAATGTCTTGAGAATAAATATTTTCGTTAAAAATAATTATTTCATTGTTACAAATAATATACAACCTAAGTTAGTATCTGCTCCTTCTTCTGGATTAGGATTAAAAAATATAAAAGAACAATATCAACTTATTTTCCATAAAGAGATAAAGATTATTAATAATGGAAAGACTTTCGAAGTCAGGATTCCTATCGTTAATTAAATGCATTAAGGCCTATTTCGGAGCTAGTTCGTATAAAACAAATGCGATACATGCATAAATAATATTAGGTAGCCATATAGCTAAGCCAGGAGCTAGAGTATCTGTGAATACGAACATCTGACTGAATTTCATGAATAGTATATAAGAAAAACTTAATCCTATTCCTAATCCTAAGTTATAGCCAATACCTCCTCTTCGTTTTCTTGAGCCAAGAGATACTCCCATAATTGTAAGAATAAAGGCGGAGAATGGCATTGATGTTCTTGTATGTTTCTCGATTAAAGAATATTGTACCATCTTATCTCCACGGAGTTTTTGAGTAGCGATTAAATTATTTAATTCGGTTCTTGTAAGTGATTCTTCAGAGTGTTTTTTTCTATAAAAATCGTTTGCTGTAATATTTACTAGAGTATCTAGCTCGTCTCCATATTTTACGACTTCTTTATTGTTCTCGTATGTGCGTAAAAAGTATTTTTTTAAATGCCACTTTTTCGTCTTCTTATCCCATTTAGCCGTTTGTGCTGATAGTTTAGACGTAATTTGATTATGGTCAATAGTCTCTAAAGTGAATTTAAAAGCTGTATTGTTCCACGTGCTAAAAGATTCTACATATACGAATTTACCCGGGGATAATTGATAATGTATATTTCGATCTGAATTATAATTATGGCGTCCTTTTAAATAGTGTTGTTCAAATTCCAGTCGGACTTTGTTCGCAGAAGGAATGACATATAGATTTAATGAAAGACTTAATGAGAAAATTAATGTAGCAGAAATGAGATAGGGCACCATTAGTCGTCTAAAACTCATGCCACCAGATAACATAGCTATTATCTCTGTATCCTGTGCTAGTTTGGAAGTAAAGAAAATAACAGTAATAAATACGAATAGGGGACTAAACATATTTATAAAATATGGGATAAAGTTTAAATAGTATTGAAATATAATGGCTTTCAATGGAGCTTCTTTGTCCACAAAATCATCTATTTTTTCACTTATATCGAAAATAATGACTATGATTATAATAACTGCTAACATCCCTACGAAAGTCGCAAGGAATTTTTTTATTATATATAAGTCAAGTTTTGTAGTACCTATTCTCATTATATTGTTATAATCTTTGTAAAATTAAAGTCTTACAGCTAATTTTTTCACCATTATGTTTTTCCAGCTTAAGAAGTCTCCTGATTTTATGTGTTCACGAGCTTGTGATACTAAATTTAAATAAAAAGCTAAATTATGTTCACTAGCTATTTCGGCTGCTAGCATCTCGCCAGCTGCGAAAAGGTGACGTAAATAAGCTTTTGTATAGAAGGTATCTACAAAGGATGTGCCGTTAGGGTCAAGCTGAGAAAAATCTTCAGCCCATTTTTTATTTCTAAGATTAATGGTTCCTTCAGATGTGAAGATCATACCATTTCTTCCATTTCTGGTGGGCATAACGC
The DNA here is from genome assembly GCA_041668045.1 of Bacteroidales bacterium. GTDB lineage: Bacteria > Bacteroidota > Bacteroidia > Bacteroidales > UBA932 > JBAYDV01. The sequence goes on from JBAYDV010000066.1 coordinate 7,683, forward strand.
AGTCAAACATGTCCACACCACGTGCTATACCTTCTAATATATTTTGTGGAGTGCCTACACCCATAAGGTATCTTGGTTTATCTTTTGGTAAAATAGGGTCAACTACTTCTAACATTTCGTACATTTTCTCAGTTGGTTCACCTACTGAAAGTCCTCCTATGGCGTAGCCTTCTCTATCAAGGGCAGCAGCATGTTCTGCAGCTTGTATTCTTAAATCTGGATAAATACATCCTTGGATAATAGGAAAATACGCTTGTTTATATCCATATAAAGGGTCAGTTTCGTCAAAATGCTTAATGCCACGCTCTAACCATTTTTGTGTCATTTTAAGAGATTGAGCAGCATATTTTTTATCTGCATCTCCAGGAGTGCATTCATCGAAGGCCATTATGATATCTGCTCCAATCATTCTCTGTGTATCGACATTATTTTCTGGAGTAAACATGTGTTTAGATCCATCGATATGAGAACGAAACATGCATCCTTCTTCTGTGAATTTTCTAATCGATGATAGTGAGAATACTTGGAATCCACCACTGTCAGTTAGAATAGGTTTGTCCCAATTTATAAATTTGTGTAATCCTCCAGCTTTATGTATAATATCTAAACCTGGTCTAAGATAAAGGTGATAGGTGTTTCCTAGAATAATCTGGGCTTTAATATCATCTTTTAAATCTCTTTGATAAATTCCTTTAACAGAACCGACAGTTCCCACTGGCATGAATATAGGTGTCTCTATAGTGCCATGATCATTCGTTATTGTTCCACATCTCGCAGAACTGTTTGTGTCTTTATTTGTAATTTTAAAAGTCATATATTTTTATATAAACATGGAATTTTCTTTATTTTTCCATCCTGCTAGAAAAGCTTTAATCTCTAGTCTTTTCTTTCCAGCTAGTTGTAATTCAAGTATATTTATAGCTCCTTTTCCACAGAGGACTCTTAGATATTTATGTCCGTCTGTTTCTATTTTGCCTGCATTATCATGTTTGTTTTCATCATCGCATAGAGATGAACGAAAGATTTTAACATTTATTACATCTGTTATAACATCTAATTCATTTTTAGTAGCTAAAGTGCTGAGTGCTGCAGGATAAGGATCTAGTCCACGTATGAGATTATGTACATCTACTGATGATTTTTTCCAATCTATAGTGCGATTCTCTTTATTTAACTTAGGTGCAGGATAGAGATTGCTGGTATCATCTTCTTTTTGTTCGATAGGAGTGATGTCGCCAGATGCTATGCATGCAGTAGTGCGGACGACGAGCTCTGAGCCCATTGCCATTAATTTATCATATACTGTTCCTATGTTGTCGTCGTCTTTTATTTCATATTTTTCTTGAAATAAAATGCGGCCAGTGTCTATTTTTTCGTCTATTAAAAATGTGGTTACACCTGTTTCTTTCTCTCCATTAATAATAGCCCAGTTTATAGGTGCTGCTCCTCTGTATTTAGGGAGAAGCGCTGCGTGGAGATTGAATGTGCCTAGTGGTGGTAGGGACCAAAGGACTTTCGGTAGCATTCTGAAAGCTACGACGACGAATAAATCAGCGTTGATTTCTTTCATCTGCTCGATAAATGCAGGGTCTTTTAATGATACTGGTTGAAGAATTGGAATATTCGTGTTTTTAGTCGTATATTTCTTTACTTCACTTTGTTGAATCTTTAATCCTCTCCCTTTTGGTTTATCTGGAACTGTAATTACTGCAGCTATATTATATCCAGCTTGAATTAAAGCTTCTAGAGGGCCTACAGCGAACTCTGGTGTGCCCATAAAAACTATCTTCAAATCTTTATTATTTTCTTTCATGATTTATTCTTCCTAATTTTTTAAAGGATTTCTTAATAGATAGCATGAAGCCATCTAAATCAAACAATGATGTTTCTCTAATAGCATGATAAGTTAAATATATGGCTAATGGTATCAAAATATATGAAGAGAGGAAAGCTCCTGTAAAAGGATCTACAATTCCATCTCGTGCTAATTTCTTACCTGAAATATCTACTACCCAATATAATACGAAAATTAATGCAGAAATAATAATTGGAGTACCAAATCCTCCCTTTCTGATTATTGCTCCTATTGGTGCTCCTATAAAGAAGAATATCAAACAAGCTAATGAAAGAGTGAATTTTCTAAATGATTCTATCCTGATTCGTCTTAATTTATATGTATATTGCATGGACTCTCTGTCGAAAGATTCCATATTAGATATACTAGAATTAGTACTAGAAATAGCAGATTCTACTGCTCTTAATTGTTGTTCTAATGTTTTATTTTTATATATGGTATCGAGTTCTGCATTCTTAGTATATTTTTCATGTCGGCTAGTATCAAGTTGAGAGGCGAAATCCATATTCATATCATATATAACCTTTTTTTTCTGAGAGTCATATACTTTATCGTATAGTTTAGTTAATGAGTCATTATCTGCTGTTAATTGTGATAGATTTCTGGACATAATCTCATTAGAGTATCTATCACTATCAGTCTTAGAAAAAGCATAATTTTCTAATGGAATGACTACTTCTTGTTCGCTAAAGTTCACTTGTTGAAGAGCGAATGATGTGTCTTTGTAATTTATGGTATTATCTTCATCATAAGATATACCACTATATAATTTAAAAATTAGTGCAGATTTATCTTTAGTTCTCGCTATTGAAGCAGAATCTGCTACAGCTAGACTCACGTTTCCTTTGTTTGATGTATGGTTATAAACCATTACATCGTACATCATTTCATTCTTTTTATTCCTGTCACCTACTCTTATAATGTATCCGTCTATACCATTATAAAAGGTCCCTGTAGGAATTTTTATTTCATTCTTGGTTTTTCCTATATCATATCTTAATGTATATATATTATTATATGCTACAGGAATTAGATTATTAGATATAAAGAAGGCTCCTATACTAATTAAGATGGATGTTACTATGAGGGGAGCGAGTATTCTTTGTAGTGATATACCTGCTGATTTCATAGATAATAATTCATAACGTTCACCTAAATTTCCCATAGTCATTAGGGAAGCTATAAGCGTAGCTAATGGCATAGCCATAGGAAGTATGGTACAAGAACCCCAGCCTAAAAACTCTAGAATTACACCGAGCCCCAAACCTTTCCCTACAAGATCATCTATGTATAGCCATAAGAATTGTAGTACTAAGATAAATAGTACTATAAAAAATACAGCGGCTAATGGCCCTAGAAATGATTTAAGAACGAAACGGTCTAATTTCTTCACTTTAATAATTTTATTTATCGAACTTATTGTTTAGTAGCTAATTCTACCATTTTATCAAGAGCTCCATTAATCCCCTCAATTTTCTTGCCACCAGCAGTAGCTAAAAATTTTTGACCACCGCCACCACCTTGAATTAGTTTAGCTGCAGTCCTTATATCTTTAGATGCGTCAAGACCTTTTTCTACCAAATCCTTGGTGTACATTAATGTTAAACATGCTTTTCCACCTGGAGCTTCGAAGGCAGCAGCGAAAATAGTATTCTCTAAAGAGTTATAATATTCAAAAGCCATTTGTTTAATACTAGATACCTCTCCTGAATGATTATAAGTGATAACATTAATCTTATTAATGATTTTTCTTTCTTTTAGTAGTTTATCTTTTAGCTGATTAAGTTCTCGCACTTTTATTTCTTCAACTTTTTTAGACAATTCTTCATTATCTGAAATGAGTTTCGAAACAGCATCTGTAATGTCAGCA
>JBAYDV010000067.1:0-11288 GCA_041668045.1 Bacteroidales bacterium
AAAATCTTCATCAACTAGCAAATTAGAAAAACCAATAACAGCATTTAAAGGAGTACGTATCTCATGGCTCATATTAGCCAGAAAAGATAACTTAACTGCACTTTCATCTTCTGCTTTCTTTTTCTCTTTCCTTAACAAGTCATTTACTATTTTATTTTTCTTAGCATTAGAAAGAAGAATAGTTATAACTAAAATTAATAGTATTAAAATAATACATACTATTATAAGTGTATATCTATATTTTTGAAGTAAATTTTCCTTTTTATTAAGTAGTATTAAATTAGATGCTTTAGAAATATTACCTAGCTTTACATTATATTTTTCTAATATATTATTATCCAACATAATTAGATTCGTACTATTCCTTACCACCAATGGCGTTATTTCTTTTCGTAATAACATCGAAATTAACAACTGAGCAGCAGTTGAACCTTGTTGATATTGAGATATAACATATCCACCTATTAAACCTTTACCTATACCATGTTCCCATAAATGGAAAACAGGTACAGGTGAAAATTCATTAAGCATATTCACTATATCATTAAAAGAAATTACACTACCTGTTTTATCAATAAAAGCAGAAAGTAAAAGTAAAACATCATTATCATCAAGCTTAGATAATTGATCTTTCAATTCATTAAAAGATAATTTTGAAAGATTTAGTGATGAATATTCTCTATCATTCCTTTTATTAGCTACATCATAAAATTTATGTAAATCAGCTATTCCAGGTTTAGTAGCATCTGATATAGCTATCACCCTTCTCGTTTTTGGAAATAATTCAGCTATTAGATTAAAAGTCTTATTTATTGACACCGCTTCTATCACACCAGTAATATTACTATAAGCATCCTGTTTATAAGCTAATTCTTTATCATTAACACCAAGAAAAACTATTGGTATATCCTTTAATAATTTATCACGTTCACTTATCGCATAACGAAAAGCATCATCATCTGCTACTATTATACCATCAATAGATGGTTTTAATGACATTCTATATTTTAAATTATTCGCAAAAACAGACATCCCTTTCTTAGATAAATCTCTCTTTCTATTAATACACATAATGTCAATGTTAATGTCATATTTTTCAAATTCATGACGTACCCCTGATAATTGAGAAAAAAAGTAGGAAAAGTTGGATCATAAGAACTAATAAATAAGACATTTTTATTTCGTAAATCAGATATATTCTTAACTAAGTCTTTGTGATTATTTAAAGGTAACCTTAAAAAATTAACATTTTTTTCTATTGTAGAATTTTCTTCTAGAGTATCGGCATTTAACTTTATTATAGGACAAAATAAGAACAACACTAAAAAAAGAAAACAAGTGCCAATATCTTGTTTTTTAATATCTAGCTTTAATAGAATAAGATTTATAAAGTTAGTTAAACACATAAGTAAGTTTTATAATAAAGAAATAAAATATGTTGGTTACTAAGTTAATAAAAATTTATTATTATTATTGTAGTTATTCTTATAATTATTAATACTTTATAAAATAAAAAGGCCACTTATCCTAAGAATAAGTGGCCTTTAACGTAAAATAAATTTTATCTATTTTTTATTTCTTTTTAAAGCTTTCTTATATTTAGAAATACATTCCATGCTGTAATTTAAAGCTTCTGAAGGGTTATTAGCTGTATCATCAATTTGAATCATACTATTCATATCTTTATTCATAGATTCGAATTTTTTAGATACTACGTTGTATTTAAAAACGTAATTTTTATCTAAATCAACTTTAATTGATAAATCTCCATTATTAAATTGATTAAGCTGAACATATCCATCGTTTCTATCAAGGCTAAAAGCTCTTGTTTTACTAATAGAATTAGACTGCATTAAAACTTCAGACCAATCATTTGTCCATTTTAGATTATAGGCATTAATCGTTGTTCCTGCTAATAGGAAAATAGCTGTTAATAATAATATCTTTTTCATATCTGTAAATTTTATATTGTTAATGTTATTTTTAATATTTAATACGAATGTAACATATTATTTATAAAAAAGCAAATTTTATTATAAATTATTATAAATATTTAATTTTTATTAATGATTTCACACATAACCATAGTTATTTGCTATTACAGTATATATTACATGTAATTTTATTCTTGTATATTATCGTAGACTAGTTACTATTATATAATTTACCAATTCCACTAATTTCTTTTTCAATTTCTGCAGGATATCCCTTATAATTTACTATTCCTACTCCACTGATATTCACATCTAGTTTTGAATTTACAGTTACATTACATTTCCCTACTCCAGACAGACTTATTTTACATATCTCCGCATCTATCGCGAAACAATCTAATAAGGATGTCCCTGAATTACTAATTTTTAGAGTTCCATTTACAGTTGAACTCTGCTCAGCTATAAAAAGAGAGGCTCCAGATAACATAATATCTAAATCTGTCAATCCATCAAAACTACCCATCTTTATATCACCCAAACCACTTACTTTAATATTAGAAATGGTAGGAAGTACTATATAAACATCTAATTTTATATCTTTATAAATACCTGGTTTAAAATTTAACTCCCAAATACCATTTTTCACTTTAGTAGTTAAACTATCTATAATATTTTTTTGACCTATGACTTTTACACTTTGCTCATTTCCTTGAGAAAGAAAAATATTTGCTGCTATTTTAAGATCTATACCACTAATATTATCTAATATCAAAGTTTGAGTAATAAACTCACCTTGTCCTTTTACTTTTGGAGCATTTAAATTTTTAGTATTTCTAAAAGTAGTAGTACCGTTTTTACTACTATTAGAATAAGAATTACACGAACTAAGAGACAGTAATGACACTGTTAAAAACAGAATACTGATTTTACTAAAAGCTTTCATAATTAATAGTTTTAAGTTAATAAATTGACTTACATATTGTTTTGAATGAAATGCAGCTTTTGCGCTAGCATTCTTATTAATTTCATATAATATTCTTGAAAAAGTTTTAGCTATAGAATATCTATATTATAAATATAACATAAATTCGTCAGTTTTAGACATTTTTGTCTCTACTTTATCTATAATTTTTTGTAAATTTGCTTATTAAACATACGAAATTCTATAAATTTAAATATAAATATGACTAAAATAACTAAAGAAGAGGCACTAAATTACCACTCGATGGGTAAGAAAGGTAAAATAGAAGTTACACCTACTAAACCATATAGAACACCTCACGATTTATCCCTTGCTTATTCCCCTGGAGTAGCTGAGCCTTGTTTAGAAATCGCTAACAATCCTGATGATATTTATAAATATACTGATAAAGGTAATCTTGTAGCTGTAATTAGTAATGGTACAGCTGTTTTAGGACTTGGTGACATTGGTGCCGCTGCAGGAAAGCCTGTTATGGAAGGGAAAGGATTACTTTTTAAAATTTACGCAGGTATTGATGTCTTTGATATAGAAGTTAATGAAAAAGATCCAGAAAAATTTATTGCTGCAGTAAAAGCCATCGCTCCCACTTTTGGTGGTATAAATCTAGAAGATATTAAAGCTCCAGAATGTTTTGAAATAGAAGAACGTTTAAAAGAAGAATTAGATATCCCTGTTATGCATGATGACCAACATGGAACTGCTATTATTTCTGCTGCTGGTTTGATTAATGCTCTTGAGGTAGCCAATAAAAAGATAGAAGATGTAAAAATAGTAGTTAATGGCGCTGGTGCAGCTGCTGTTTCATGCACTAAGCTTTATCTAAAATTAGGAGTTAGAAAAGAAAATGTATTAATGCTTGATAGCAAAGGAGTTATAACTGATGATAGAGAAAACCTTTCAGAATCAAAGAAAATGTTCGCTACTGCTCGTCATGATGTTCATACTCTAGAAGAAGCTATTAAGGGAGCTGACGTTTTTCTAGGTCTTAGTAAAGGTAACATACTTAGTCAAGATATGGTTCGTAGTATGGCCCCTATGCCTTTAGTTTTCGCTTTAGCTAATCCTACTCCCGAAATTTCTTATGAAGATGCCAAAGCTGCTCGTCCTGACATATTAATAAGTACTGGTCGTAGTGATTATCCTAATCAAATTAATAATGTAGTAGGTTTCCCATATATTTTCAGAGGAGCTCTTGACGTACAGGCTAAAAAAATTAATGAGGAAATGAAAATCGCTGCTGTGTATGCCATAGCAGAAATAGCTAAAGAACCCGTTCCAGATGTAGTAGCTGAAATGTATTCTGTAAACAATCTTGTTTTTGGTCAAGATTATTATATACCAAAACCTACTGACCCTCGTCTAATTACCAGAGTTAGTATGGCTGTAGCTCGTGCTGCTATGGAAAGTGGTGTAGCTCGTCATCCTATTACTGATTGGAAAGCATACGAGAATCAACTTCGTCAATTGATGGGTCAAGAAAGCAAACTCACTCGTCAAATATATGAGACAGCTCGTCGTGTTAAACAAAGAGTAGTATTCGCAGAAGCTACACATAAAACAGTTCTAAAAGCTGCTATACAATCAAAAGAAGAAGGAATATGTGATCCTATTCTTTTGGGAGATACTAAAGAAATATCAGCTTTAGCTAAAGATTTAGACCTCTCACTTGAAGGAACTACTATAGTGAATTTAAGAAGTGAAGGCGAAGAAGATAGAAGATGTCGCTATGCTAAGTTACTCACCAAGAAAAGAGAAAGAGAAGGCGTAACTTACGATGAGGCTAAAGATAAGATGTATGAAAGAAATTATTTTGGTATGATGATGGTGGAAACGGGAGATGCTGATGCTATCATAACTGGCCTTTACACTAGATATTCAAATACTACCAAGGTAGCAAAAGAAGTTATAGGCGTAAAAGATGGTTATTCTACTTTCGCTACTCTTCATATGATAAATTTAAAACATGGTGTTTATTTTATGGCAGACACACTTATAAATAATCACCCAAATGTAAAAACAATCATAGACATAGCTAAGCTAACAGAACACACTGTTAGATTTTTTAATCACGAACCAATTATGGCTGCTATTTCATATAGTAACTTTGGATCTCATACTACAGGTTCTCCAGCTATTATGCATGAAGCAGTACGCGAAATGCAAGAACAATATCCACATCTTGCTATAGATGGTGAGATGCAGATTAATTTCGCACTTAATAAAAGACTCCGTGATTCAAAATATCCATTTTCACGTTTAGCCGGAAAAGAGGTTAATACTTTCATTTTCCCTAATTTATCTTCAGGCAATGCTGGTTATAAACTAATAAGTGGTATGACAGATACTGAAGTAATAGGACCTATACAAATGGGCCTTAACAAACCTGTACATTTCACAGATACTGAAAGTAGTGTAAGAGATATAGTTAATATTACGGCAATAGCTGTAATTGATGCTGCTACTGCTAAAAAGGATACAAACGATACTTGCATAGTTATCAAATAGATTTTTTACTTTCATGGCAATGATGAAAGTAAAGAATAATAAAAAGGTGCTATATAGTTCAATGAATTATATAGCACCTTTTCTTTTTTTCAAGTATATTTGTAAACTTTTAATTATTAAAAGTTTTAATATAACTCTAACAATTATAGAAAAATGGCTTGGATTTATTTACTAATAGCATCAATATTCGAACTTGGATGGCCACTTGGCTTTAAGTTAGCATCTCTTCATAAAGAATATTTCTGGCAATACATAATTGGTGCATGCTTCTGCATGATCTGCAGTGGCGTATTTCTGTATATTGCCCAAAAGACTATTCCTATCGCGACGGCATATATAGTTTGGACAGGAATAGGTGCTATAGCTACATTCATAATAGGGATCTGTTATTTTAATGACACAGCCTCTTTTATGAGAATCTTTTGCGCATTTCTTATATTAATAGGAATAATAGGATTGAAAGTTTTCAATTAACCTAGTAGATTCTTAACTGTAGCGATCTCTACATAACTAGCTCCAGTATGATATCCAAAGCGACCAGCTATAACCCCTACTAAATCATCATTTTCTACTTTATCTCTAGAGACTAAACTAGCACAAGTATCATGGAAAAATCTCTCTTTAGTATTATGTAGTATATCTCTTTCTCTTACTGCCGCATATGGAGCATTCTCGACTGGCTCTTCATCGTGTGAATTTCCATGTATTATCACTGTAGCCCCAAATACTCCATAAGAAAGAGCCATTTTACGCATCACATTAATAGAGTGACATCTTACATATACAGGGATATTTGGACGAAATGCTGATACATACCTTCCTGTACGCCCAGATTTAGTATCAATAATAATAGCCTTCATTGGCAATTTCATACTAGCCTCGACCATGGTTTTAGCTAAAATCACAGAAATAGGTTCAGATATTTCTTTTAATTCTATATCAAGAGATGGAGCATGGTTTTTTTCTATTTCAAAAGCAATTTTAGACATAGTAGATACTGATTCAAAAGGATATCTACCATTGGCAGTTTCTCCACTAAGCATAACAGCATCAGTATATTCAAATATGGCATTAGCCACATCTGAAATTTCAGCTCGCGTTGGTCTTGGATTTGCGATCATAGTATGCAACATCTGAGTGGCTACTATAACAGGTTTTTTACGACGACGACATTTATTTACTATTCTTTTTTGAATTAAAGGAATCCTTTCTGCCGGTATCTCTATTCCTAAATCTCCTCTAGCTACCATTATACCATAACTATGCTCAAGGATTTCATCTATATTATCAACTCCTTCCTGATTCTCGATTTTGGAAATAATTCCTAACTGACCATTGTGCTGATCGATTATATTTTGAACTTCTTCTAAGTCTTTAGCAGATCTTACAAATGAATGTGCTACAAAATCTATATTATTCTCTACAGCCCATATAATAAAACTTTTATCCTTTTCTGATACTGAAGGAAGTTCTATACTTACTCCTGGTACATTTACACTTTTCCTTCCTTTAATAACTCCATCGTTATTAGCTTTACAGAAAAGAGTTTTTTCATCTTTAGAAATTACTGATAATGATACATCTCCGTCGTCTATAAGTATTTCTGTTCCAACAGACATGTTAGCGACGAAATTTTCATAAGTAGTATATAAAGTATCTCGACTACTTATAGCTTTGGGATCGTCACATATTTTTATAGTTTCTCCTGTATTGATCTGAAATGAAGATTCATTCGCTTGACTTGTTAATCTTATTTCTGGACCTTTAGTATCTATCATTATCGCGATTTTATCAGATACCTTTCTTACGTTTTTAACTATGTTTAAAGAAGAGTCTAAAGTAGTATGAGCACTATTAATCCTGACTACATTCATACCTCTTTCATAAAGGCCTTGTATAAATTCAACACTACATCTTTGATCAGATACTGTACAAACTATCTTTGTTTTTTTTCTATTTTCCATATCTTATTTTTTATAAAAGAACTGAGACAAAAGCAATAAACTAAATAATGCGAATATGAAGGCAGCAGCTCTTCCTATTATGTCTCCATTTTCTACATATATAGTCATTTTATTGTTCAAATTCAAATTTCCACGTAAAACATCTTTTTTCCACCACTTAGTACGCATTATAACGTCTCCTCTTTGGTTAATTAATGCGGAGATACCAGTGTTTGCACTACGAATAATCGAGCGACGTGTTTCTATTGCCCTAAGAGAAGCATAACGAAAATGTTGGTGGTAACCTGGGGTATTGCCCCACCAGCCGTCATTGGTCATAATAGCCATAATTTGTGCTCCTTTGTTTACATATTGCCTGTAATAATCTCCGTAAACAGATTCATAACAAATAGCTGTTCCTATTTTGGTTCCATCATTCGCTTCCATTACACTTACTTCTTTTTGTGTAGCATAACTACCTGTAGTGCCTCCTAATTTAATAGCTAGTTTATTCAGTGGTTTTAGTAATTTAGGATAGGGTACGAATTCTGCTAATACGACGAGTTTCGATTTGTGATATCTTTGCACATGACTTTCTTCGGATAAGTCATTAAACAAAAAGGCAGAATTATATGTGTCGTACCAATAACCCTGCATTTTTTTCGCAGTTAGCGTTGGACTATGTTCTTCTGTGGAATCTTTATATTTGTTCCAAGGATAAAATTTTACGGATATAGCTCCAAGAAGAAAGTTAACATTTTTATGTCGTTTAACAAAATTTTCTACTCTTCTAGATGTTATAAATGACAATGGATGATCTTCATTAATGTGTGAAGTAAATGTTTCTGGAGATACTACGAATAAAGTAGAATCAGTTACGGTATTTTCACATTGTGCGAGTAATAATGCATCTTGTTCCTCTCGTGACATCCCTATGAATTTATCGTGATACGGATCTATATTTGGCTGTAAGGCTACTACTTCGCGAGGATCTTGTATTTCTTTATAATGTTTATATTTAATAGATGAATAAATTAGTGGACCAAAAATCAGTAATAAAAATGCTATAAGTCCTTGCATTCTCAACTGATCCCTGAATTTTATTATTCGGTATGTCGCTACACTTGTTAATAGTATCCAGAAACTACCTCCTAATGTTCCTGTAATATCATACCATTGAATCATTTTAATACTTCCTGCGAATGCATTACCTAGTGTAAGCCATGGCCATGAGATTTGTACATTGAAATAAATATGCTCCCAAGTTAACCATGTCATTATAAAAAAGACATAAGGTAATAGACTGCTTTTAGATGCCCCTCTGACTTCTTCCATTTTTTTACGAAATAGTCTAAATAGAGCATAAATTAAAGACATCTGAAATGCATTAGCTATTATGGCTACAATAGCTCCAGCTAGGGTAGCATTTTTAATCCAATATGTTGTGACTAAGTTCCATGTAAAAAATATACAAAATATTATCCACCAAGGTCTTTTTATTTTATGTTCTCTCAAATACGTATCTAAATAAAAAATAGGCACAAAAGAGAAGAGAGCTATAAAACCTAAACCTTTTATTAAGAAGGGAAGTGACAATAATATAACAGCTAAAAGAGCTAAAATCGTGATTTTAACTGATTTTTTGTTTAAAAAACTCATTTTTTTTATAATAATCATTCGAATGTCACAAAGATATGCAAAAAGATTTTTATATTTGTAATTAAATTTATTATTATGTTCATATATCTGATAAAAGGAATTATCGTCGGAATATGTGCCTCAGTTCCATTAGGCCCAGTTGGATTAATTTGTATCCAAAAAACTTTAAATAAAGGTAAATTTTCTGGATGGGTGTCGGGCATGGGAGCTGCTGTATCTGATTTAATATATGCATCAGTTGCACTATTAGGAATATCCTTAATTAAGGATTTTATGGATAAGAATAATGATTGGGTATTATTTATAGGTGGATTATTAGTAGCAGCTTATGGAGTTAAATTTTTTTTAACTAATCCTGTTAAACAAATACATAGGCGAGAGCAAAATACTATTTCCAAAAAATATTGGCAAGATTTTCTTACAACTATGATTATGGCTGTATCTAATCCTGGTTCTCTGTTTATTCTTTTAGCTTTGTTTGCATTTATGCATATAGCTATATCTTCAGGAGAATCTACTACGCATATCCACTTTATTTTATGGGGTGTATTTTTCGGTGCCACATTATGGTGGTACACACTTGCATCAATAATAAATAAATTTAGAACTAAATTTAGGATTAAAGAATTACTGTGGATTAATAGGATTTTTGGAATTATAACATTTATTTTTGGTATTATTTCAACTTTTGCCGGTATTATTAAATTAATAAAAATATAACATGAAAAAACAAGTACTAATAGTGGATGATAAATCAAGTATAGCGAAGGTCGTATCTATTTACCTTAAAAAAGACTTTGATTTTATATATTTCGACAATGCGATAAAAGCTATTGCTTGGCTTAATGAAGGACACAATCCTGATATTATTATATCAGATTTAAGAATGCCTGAAATGTCTGGTATTGAGTTCATTAAATATATTAAAAATAATGAATTATTAAAGTTTATTCCAATTATAGTTTTATCTAGTGAAGATAGTTCAACAGAAAAAATTAAATTATTGGATAGCGGAGTCAGTGATTATATCGTTAAACCGTTTAATCCTATGGAACTGAAAATACGAATTAATAAAATATTAAATTGACACCTTATATAATATATTTAGGAGAAGATAAAAAGACTATTAAACTTTATCGCGATATACTTGGCAATCATTTATATATTGGCAAGACTAAGGTTGATATTCTTAGGATTATCTCGGACTTGCACGAACTAAATAAGAAAATCACTCCTATTCTTTTATTATCAAAAGAGTCTTTATCTGACTTAAGTAATTTAGCCTCTGTCAAACAATTTTTTCCAAATGTTTATAGTGTTTTAATTACAGATCCATTATCATTAGATGAATCAGCTCATATTCGCAAACTTGGAGTAAATAATACTATCGCTCCAGATGCGAATAAGGAAGTAATAAATTCTATGATAGATTTCATATCTAAGTACTATGAATCTTCTGAAAAACCTCTTTTATTTAAAGATAATAAAAATATTTTCGTACTACCTAGATGGAAAAGATTATTTGATATAGTTTTTTCTGTGTTAATATTATTATCTTTAAGTCCTCTGTTAATAATAACTATGATAGCTATTATAGTAGAAGATGGAATGCCGATCTTTTATAATTCCGTTAGGGTTGGTGCTAATTTCGAGATTTTTCATTTTATAAAATTTAGATCTATGTATAAAAATGCAGATCAAAGAATTAAAGACTTAGATAATAATCAATATACTATAGATAATGAAACTACAAATGTATTATCTACTAATATAGATGATATAGACTTATCTAAATTAGATATTGAGAATGGTTCTGTGCTATTTAATGATGAAACTGTTATTTCAGAAGCTTCTTTCTTAAAGCAAAAGAATAATTCTCAAGAAAAAGCTTTTAAAAAGTTTGTCAATGACCCTAGGATTACAAAAGTAGGCAAGATTATTAGAAAGCTAAGTATAGATGAATTACCTCAATTTTATAATGTATTAAAAGGAGAAATGTCTATAGTAGGAAATAGACCTCTCCCTCTTTATGAAGCAGAATTACTCACTTCAGACAACTATATAGATAGATTTATGGCACCTGCGGGCATAACTGGCTTGTGGCAAGTAGAAAAAAGAGGAGGCAGCAAAAAAATGTCTCCTGAAGAAAGAAAACAATTAGATATTACCTATGCTAAACATTTTTCTTTCGCACTTGATATGAAAATCTTATTTAAAACCTTAACTTCATTTATTCAATCAGAAAACGTATAGTATGAAAAGAGA
>JBAYDV010000068.1:0-11274 GCA_041668045.1 Bacteroidales bacterium
CCTCTCGAAATTAACGCTACTTTTTCTTTTTTTATTAGATACTTAAATTGTACTTATCATACTTTTCGTCGTATTGTTCTTCATTATGTCAATCAACTAATTCCCTTATACTCAATAACTTTTACCCCTCAATCTCGCTTTCGTTATACCCTCTATTTCCGTATTGGGAGTGCAAATATAGACGCTTTTATTATACTATCCAAATATATTTGCAAAAAATTTCAACTTTTTTTGTCTTTTTTTTCTAAGACACTGATAATCAGATTAAAATAATTTTGGATAATTATCATCAATCTGGCTTAAGACTTCATTCATAATAGCTGATCTAAAAAAAGAAGACTTAGAACGGACATGAAACTTCTTACAGTATTCATCTATTACAGCTATTTCTTTCGAATTAAAACGAATGGTTTTTATAATAGTCCTCTCTAATTCTTTCTTTTCATTAAAGGGGTATTCTTTAGAATTCTTTAGTTTTTTTTTATTTTCCTTATTTGAAATCATACTATATGAGTCTTAAATAATATAAGGTTGAACTTTTACAAGTCCAACCTTATATATAATTTAGTCTAACTTGTTTTTTTTGTTATCATACCATTCAAATTGAAGTACTCCCAAATCACTTAAAGCCTCGACTTTAATTTTGGTTTTATACTTCTTATCCCACTTTTTAACTATTGACTTAAATAAGCCCTTAGTAATATAAGCTTCTACGAGTGGATTTACTTTTAAAGTAAAAACTTTAATTTTCTTTTCTTTAACATAAAAAGCAAGTTGTCTTTCGATCTGCTGATCGATTAATAAACTTGATGTCACTTTTCCTGTTCCACCACATGTGGGACAAGTTTCCTTAGTTTCGATTTCTAAAGCAGGTCCTACTCTTTGACGAGTGATCTGCATAAGTCCAAACTTAGTTAAGGGTAGTATGTGATGTCTAGCCCTATCATTTGCCATCTGCTCTTGCATGTGTTTGAGTAATGCATTTCGATGTTCTGCCTTGTCCATATCGATGAAATCGATTACTACGATTCCCCCCATATCTCTAAGCTTTAATTGTCTTGCGATTTCATCTGCCGCATGACAATTTACATCAAAAGCATTCTGTTCCTGGTTTTTCCCGGTTCTAACTCGAGTTCCACTATTAACATCAACTACGTGTAAGGCTTCTGTACTCTCGATGACGAGATACGCTCCTTGCTTGATCGGAACTACTTTTCCAAAAGCACCTTTAATTTGTTTTGTAACATCAAAATAATCGAAGATAGGCACATGGCCCTTGTAAAGTTTTACGATTTTCTCCATTCCTGGATAAATCATAGAAATGTAATCAGTTACTTCTTTGAGTATCTTCTCGTCATTGACGTAGATATTAGTAAAAGATTCATTTAATAAGTCTCTGAGTATTGTCGTCGTCTTGCTGTTTTCTTTAAATAATAGACGTGGAATCTTATTCGTAACCAATCTTGGCCAACTTGTCTCCCACTTTTCTATCAGCTTTTTCAGTTCTGAGTCCAATACTGCCGCCTTTTTTCCTTCAGCTGCTGTACGTAATATTACTCCGTAATTATGAGGTAATATACTGTACATCAAACGTTCAAGACGGTTTTTCTCTTCGTGTGATGTTATTTTCTGCGATACACTAACTTTATTAGTGAAAGGTAGTAAAACGATATTTCTACCAGCAATAGAAATCTCAGATGTAAGCCTTGGACCTTTTGTTGAAATAGGCTCCTTAACTATCTGTACTATTATTGGCTGCCCTTGTTTAAGAACATTTTCTATCTTACCTTCTTTTTCAAGAATGATATTAGTATTTATACCTTTATAAAAAGCAGAAAAATCTTTATTCGAATTGATTTGTTTTGCAAATGTATCGAATGCTTTAAAATTTAGTCCTAAATCAAGATAGTGTATAAAAGCGTCTTTCTCATCTCCGATATCAACAAAGGCTGCATTCAACGTAGGAATTAATTTTTTTACTCTTCCTAGATATACATCACCTAGGGAAAACCCGTTATCTGCTAACTGCTCTTTGTTCAATTCCACTAACCTGTGATTCTCCTGAAGAGCTATCACGATATCAGTGGAAGATACGTTAATAATTAGATCTTTATCCATCTGATTTATATAAAATGAAAGAATCCAAAGCAGTTTTTTTACAAAAATCGCTTTAGATTCATAAAACTACATAAAAGTCCGACTATTTCTTCTTATGTCTATTTTTACGTAAACGTTTTTTACGCTTGTGAGTCGACATTTTATGTCCTTTTCTTTTTTTACCGCTTGGCATAATTTATTGTTTTTAATTGTTATTGTACGTTTTCTTTTACTTCATTCATGAAAGACTTAGCTGGTTTAAAAACAGGGATTTTATGAGCTGGAATAACTATCGTAGTATTCTTTGATATATTTCTCGCTGTTTTTTGTGCTCGTTCTTTAACAATAAAAGAACCGAAACCTCTAAGATACACATTTTTATCTTTAGACAATGAATCTTTCACGTTTTCCATAAATGATTCAACTACAGTTTGAACTGATGTCTTTTCTATACCTGTTGCTTTAGCAACTTCATTAACTATATCGGCTTTAGTCATAATTATATATAATATGTAATAACTGTTATTTCTTTTCCTTAAATGTTGTCAATCAAAATATTAGGGAATGCAAAAGTAGTATATATAATTGAATATAACAAAATCATTTATCATTTTTTTTTAAAGTTTCTTTTTTCCCTAATTATCAGGACATTATATCACCTATCCTTTTTTGGCATAATCATTGACACAACTATATCAAGATATTAATCATATAACAAACTGACATATTGACACGATGAATAAAGAATTAGAAAATTTATTTGGCACAAACTTAGGAGATGTTAATATTATTCCTGTTATGGACGTAAATTCTGACAACGCACTTGATATAAATAATTTACCTGAAATGGTTCCTATATTAACTATGCGTAATGCAGTTTTATTTCCAAACACTGTAATACCAATTACTGTTGGCAGAGAGAAATCTCTTCAACTAGTTAAAGACGCCTATAAATCTGATAAAATAATAGGAGCTGTAGCTCAAAAAGATAATAATGTAGAAGATCCAATAATGAGTGATTTATTCGAAGTTGGAACTCTAGCCAAAATTATTAAACTAATAGAATTACCAGATGGAAATGTATCTGCTATTTTACAAGGCGTAAAACGTTTCAAATTAGTAGAACAAGTATCGACTACTCCTTATATATATGCTAAAGTAGAATATCTTGAAGATATTCTTCCAAAGAAAGATGAAAAAGAAATGATTTCTATTTCTGATGCCTTGAAAGATCAAGCATTAAAAATAGTAGAACTAGACCCGACTATACCTAAAGAAGCTGCTTTCGCTATTAGGAACATAGAAGGATCGGAATTCTTGATAAACTTCATATCAACAAGCTTGAAATTAGAAGATAATCTAGAAAAGATGGCCCTGCTTACTGAAGACAGAGTTAAAATCAGGGCAATGAGACTTCTGTCTATGATAAATAAACAGATAGAAATCTTAAAGCTTAAAGAAAACATACAGAATAAAGTACGTAAAGAGTTAGACCAACAACAGAAAGAATACTTCCTCAACAATCAGCTAAAAACCATACAAGAAGAACTTGGTATGGACGAAGGTCAAGATGTAAATGAACTTCAAATGCTAGCTAAAGACAAAGATTGGCCTGACTATGCTGCTGAAACATTCCAACATGAATTAAAGAAGTTACAGAAAGCGAACCCTAATTCTCCAGACTATAATATACAATATGAATATGTAAAATTCATTCTAGACCTTCCTTGGAATAAAATGACTAAGGATGATATGGACTTGAAAAAAGCTCAAAAAATTCTTGATCAAGACCATTATGGTCTAGAAAAAGTAAAAGAGAGAATTATAGAATACCTTTCTGTTTTAAAACTTAAAAAAGACATGAAATCTCCTATAATCTGTCTATACGGAGCACCTGGCGTAGGTAAAACTTCACTTGGGAAATCAATAGCCAGAGCATTAGGTAGAAAATATAGAAGAATTTCTCTTGGTGGACTTCATGATGAATCAGAGATAAGAGGACATAGAAGAACCTACATAGGAGCTATGCCTGGACGAATTATTCAAGAAATAAACCGTGCAGGATCATCAAACCCTATTTTAGTACTAGATGAAATCGATAAAATCAACAGAGACTACAATGGAGACCCTTCATATGCACTACTGGAAGCACTAGATCCAGAACAAAATAATAAATTCCATGATAACTACTTAGATATAGATTATGATTTATCAAAAGTCATGTTTATAACTACAGCCAATGATATCAGCACCATACATCCTGCTCTGAGAGACAGAATGGAAATGATACCTATTAGTGGTTACCTAGCTGAAGAAAAAGTTCAAATAGCATCCCAACATCTAGTCCCAAAAGAATTACAAGCCAATGGTCTAAAAAAATCTCAGTTAAAAATAAGCGAAGATGCTCTTTTAACTATAGTAGATCAATACACTAGAGAATCTGGAGTCAGAGGTCTTGAAAAACAAATAGCGAAAATAGCACGTGTCACTGCTAAAAAAATAGCGATGGACGAAGTTAAAAGCTACACTGTAAATCCTAAACGAGTAAAAGAAATTCTTGGACCTCCAACGAATATGCATGATTTACAAAAAGGCAATGAGGCCCCTGGGGTAATAACCGGATTAGCATGGACTCAAGTCGGTGGAGAAATTTTATTTATAGAATGTAGTAAGAGCGAAGGCAAAGGACTATTAACAAGTACTGGTAACCTTGGTGATGTAATGAAAGAATCAACAGTAATAGCCCACCAATACTTAAAAGCACATCCTGAGCTACTTAATATGACGACTAAAGACATAATGTCATACGATTTACACATACATGTTCCTGAAGGAGCCATTCCAAAAGATGGTCCATCAGCAGGAATAACCATGGTAACAGCTATGGCATCTGCTCTAATTGGTAAAAAAATAAAAAGTGGAGTAGCGATGACTGGTGAGATGACACTAAGAGGACGTGTCCTTCCTGTAGGAGGAATAAAAGAAAAAATTCTCGCTGCTAAAAGAGCTGGAGTTAATACTATAATCCTTTCAGAAGATAATACTAAAGATATAAAAGACATCCCTGAAAAATACATCAAAGATTTGACTTTCAATTACGTTAAAACCATAGATGATGTAATCAAACTAGTATTACCATTAAACGCCAATAAAAGTTAAATTATGACTATTGACATTAATGATTCTTGGAAAAAAGAACTTAATAAAGAATTTGACAAGCCCTACTTTAAAGAGCTTGTCAATTTTTTAGATAAAGAATACGCATCAAACCAGACGATATATCCTCCGGAGAATTTAATATTCAACGCATTTAACATTACGCCCTTCGAAAAAGTCAAGGTAATAATCTTAGGACAAGACCCATATCACGGTCCCAACCAAGCACAAGGATTATCCTTCTCAGTTCCTGAAGGCATAAAAACTCCACCCTCACTAAGAAATATCTATAAAGAAATAAACTCTGACATAGAAGACACATCTATTTTTTCACAAAGAAATGGAGATCTCACCTCATGGGCAGAACAAGGCGTATTTCTACTCAACTCCATACTAACTGTAAGAAAAGGCGAACCAGCATCACATTCAAAAATTGGTTGGCAAACCTTCACCGACGAAGTAATCAGAACCCTCTCCAAAAGAAGAAAAGGACTCGTCTTTTTATTATGGGGCAATGTCGCCAAGTCGAAACACCAACTCATAGATTCAAAGAAACACCTTATATTAGAAGCAGCACACCCCTCCCCTCTAGCGAGAGGAGCATTTTTTGGATGCAAACATTTTTCTAAAACAAATAATTATTTAATATCCGAAGGACAAAAACCAATTCAATGGTAAACCTTCAAGAATAAAACACTCTCTAATCGATCTCGTTAACCATCACATCTCCCATAGATGAAATATCAGGAGTAAAGAAATTCTCGCTCATATTCCCCATTTCAGAAAAATTTTTCAAAGAAATAAAATACTCTCTATTCTCATTTGTAACACAAGAAATCAGGATAGGGAGATAATTATCAGAAGAAATATCCAAAGTTATAAATTTATAATCACCTTTAACCTTAGGCTCCAGAGTTATAGACCAACCTTCGCCCAACTTTTTAACCTCAGCCTTAGACACCTTATACATTTCACTAATACTCTTAATAGCGACTAAAGGATTATCAGTAATCTCAAGAGAACTAGAATCATGACTAAAAACATTGATTTCATTAGCCTCTTTATTATAAAACCACTTCTTCACTCCATCACAATAAAGATCGAAATCTTCAGCCTCTATCTTATACATAGAAGCCATAGCATAGAACCTTCCTTCCTGAGAAGCGATCTCATCATCATCATCTTTCGCACTAAAAACGAAATTAAGAGATAACACTTTATACATAGACAATGCATTATCCATTCTATCCATTAGCTGATTAGGACTAATTATAGTTTCATCTTCACTCGTTTTCTTCTCATTAAGCGAGATAGCGAAAGAAGGAAATACTAAAATAGAAAGTAATAATACTAATATTGATTTATATATTGTTTTCATTATAATTAGATATTATGAATTCATAATTGAATTCTTTATTCAAGATCGAGCAAAATCTGTTCCAAATCATCCGAAGAAGTAATTCTAACCTCTCTAGCCTTACTGCCTTGAGAAGGGCCAACTATACCAACCTCTTCAAGCTGATCCATAATTCTACCAGCTCTGTTATATCCCAAATTCATTTTTCTTTGAAGCATAGAAGTAGAACCAACTTGATTTCTAACTACCATTCGCGCTGCCTCTCCGAAAAGTTCATCACGCTCTTGAGTAAATCCTCCATTTTTCCCTGAGGCAGATTTATCTTCAGGATGATACTCTGGAAGTAAGAAAGCCGTACCAAAATTCTGTTGTTTAGAAATATATCTAGTTATACGCTCCACCTCTTTTGTATCCACGAAAGCACATTGAAGACGCACAAGCTCTGAAGCACCTGTAGAGATAAGCATATCACCACGACCTATCAATTGTTTAGCTCCTGTCTGGTCCAGAATAGTCTTAGAATCAACACTAGAAGTTACTTTAAAAGCTATTCTCGCAGGGAAATTGGCTTTAATAGTACCAGTAATAATATTCGTCGTAGGTCGCTGAGTAGCTATAATAAGATGAATACCTACTGCCCTGGCCAACTGTGCTAATCTAGTTATTGGCTCCTCAACATCTCTTCCCGCGGTCATAATAAGATCTGCGAACTCATCCACGATTACTACTATATAAGGCATGAATACATGTCCTTTTAATGGATTTAATCTTCTTGAAAGGAACTTCTCATTATACTCTTTGACATTTCTAACAGAAGCTAACTTTAATAAATCATATCTATGATCCATTAACTTACATAAAGATTTTAAAGTATTAACTACTTTATCCGTATCAGTAATAATAGCATCATCTGAATCAGGCAGCTTAGCCAAATAATATTTTTCTATTGGTTCATATAATGACAGCTCGACTTTTTTAGGATCCACCAAAACAAATTTCAGTTCAGATGGATGTTTTTTATAAAGTAGAGATGTAATAATCGCATTTAACCCTACCGATTTACCTTGTCCAGTAGCACCTGCTATTAAAAGGTGAGGCATCTTAGCCAAATCAAAAGTATAAACCTCATTTGAAATAGTTTTTCCAATCGCTATAGGAAGAGCGAACTTAGAATCTCTGAATTTAGGATCTGAAAGAACGGATTTCATAGACACCACGCTTGGTTTATCATTAGCCACCTCTATACCTATAGCATTAGTACCTACTAGAGTTACCACACGTACTCCTCTAGCAGCCAATGAGATAGCGATATCATCCTCTAGTCTTTTGATCTGTGCTACTCTCACACCTGGTGCAGGTACTATTTCATATAGTGTAACCGTAGGCCCTATCCTAGCTGAAATCTTAGATATATTGATTTTATAATTTCTAAGAGTAGTTACTATTTTAGTTTTATTCTTCTCTAGTTCATCCCTTGATACAGTGAACCATTTATCTTTATAATCTTCTAAAAGCTGAAGTTTAGGAAATTTAAAATGAGATAATGATAACCGAGGATCATATCTTTCCGTCCACTTTTCATCTGATAAATCACTAATATAGTCATTATCATCAGTCTGTTCTAATACCTCTAAATCCGGATCCTCATCTGTATGAGTAGAATCATCACTATTTGCTGAGAGATCAATATCTACTATTTTATCTGATTCATCTTTATCAACTTCAGAAGCTGAATTATCCGGAGCAGGATTATTAATATTCTCTACTTCGAATTCTATATCGAAATCATTTATACTACTATTGTCTTCTATTTTCTCTTTAGTAGAAATCGCTTGGTTTTCATCAGATATATCATCAGTCTCGTTCGATGAAGAACTATCTCTTTCCTCTGATTCTTCACTCACACTCTCTGCATCATTCTCTGTTGCTTCTGTTGTGTCAACTTTTTTTCTGACTGCGAAAATTTTATCAAATAGCTTTTGGAACCAGTCAATAACCCTATTGTCCATAAGTACTAATAGTATTATAAGTAAAAACAATAGCACACAACCTGCACCAAAGACTCCTAGCATATCACTAAGCCAGACATTGGCGTAATGTCCGTAAGAGCCACCTGCTCCTTGTCCAAACAGTTCTGTCAGATTCGTTGTAAAAGAAAATATATAAGAAAAAATTACTGATGAGATTATACAACCGAATAACGAGTAAATAAAAACTCTCAACAAATGAAATTGTTTAATCTTAAAACATGCGATAGACACAATTCCAAAGAAGAAAGGAATAATAAAAGCTCCCAGACCAAATAATTTCGATACTAAAAAGTTAGCCCATAAAAAACCTATTTTACCTCCTCCATTTACTGCATCTGAACTCACAGACATCATATAAGGATCCGAAAGTAAGCTTTGGTCTTTATTCCATGTAAAAAGATAAGATATAAGTGTCACGAGAGTAAAGACCGCAACGAGAGAGAAGAACACTCCAGCTATAAACCTTATTATCTTTTGTTTTTCCAATGTTTCTTAGAATTTTTGTTATTGCTATTTTTTCTATAATTCTTATTATTATTGTTATAATTCTGACCCATAATACCAGGTCTTGTAAATACGGCTTTTTCAGAAATAGGTTTAAGATGAATATATTCAGGAACTATTAATCTGTCATTAGATAGTTTTCTGATATCATTAAAAATAGTTTCTTCAGATACGCTATCCTTATTCCATATTAAATATTGTTGACGCATGTAAGTAGCTAAAGCTTTTATCATCTCATCTTTAACTTCTCCCTCCTCTTTATTTTGAATCACCTCTATCATATTCTCGATATTTCTACCATAATGACGGGCTTTAATAGGCTTTTGACTATGTTCTAGAGGTTCTGGATGAGCTATGAATTCCTCTTTGGTAAGAAGTGGATATGGAGAATCAATGTCTAAATCAAAATCAGAAATTACCTCAACATGTCCCCACAATTTCCTCTGATAATCATTCATATCTTTTAATTGAGGATTTAAAGTAGCCATAACATTAACTACTGCTTTTATCTGCTCATTTCTTTTATCTTTATCCTTGATTTTCTTGACATATTCTATCATTTTCTGCACGTGACGGCCATATTCTGGCATAATCAGCTTTTCTCTCTGTGTATTGTAATCCATATTTACGTAATTTTATGCAAATATACGATTTTTTTCTGTCACATTTAGATTGTTTCTAATTTCATTTTTATCTTTATATTTGTAGAAATTGAAAATTATGAAGAAAATACTAGTAATTGGCTCACATGGTCAGCTTGGAAGTGAAATTCATGAACTGAGCGGTAATAGTCAAAATTACATATTCACCACAAGCTCTGACCTAGATATTCGCGATAAAGATGCCGTCGATTACTATATAAAAAATGCCGATGTTGATACTATAATTAATTGCGCAGCATACACTAATGTCGATGGTGCTGAGACCGACCAAGAAAATGCTAAACTTGTTAACACTATAGGTCCGAAAAACTTGGCCTCTGCCGCTCTTAAATATAATGCGAAGCTCATACACATATCGACCGACTATGTCTTCAACGGAGATGGCATTGCCCTAAATGGAAAAAAAAGACCATATCGCGAAGATGATGCGACGAGTCCTTGTTCTGTTTATGGCAGCACTAAACTCGCAGGCGAAGAAGAAATAATAAAATCACATTGTCAGGCAATAATAATTCGTACGGCATGGCTATATTCTGCTTTCGGCAAGAATTTCGTCAAAACCATGCGTAGATTAGGTCAGGAGAAAGCAGAAATCTCTGTCGTAAATGATCAATATGGCTCCCCAACCTACGCGAAAGACTTAGCTATGGCAATATCTGCTATCGTGGAGCAGCTTAATGAGCCTTCTGCGAAGCCTCATTATGGGAAAATTTTTCACTATTCGAATGAAGGTGTCTGTTCATGGTATGATTTTGCCGTGAAAATCATGTCTTTGTATAATCTGGATTGCCACGTAAAACCTATATCCTCAGATGCTTACCCTACTCCTACTAAGAGGCCGGCTTATTCCGTTTTAGATAAAAAATTGATATGTAAAACATTTAATTTGACCATACCTGACTGGGAAGATTCATTAAAAGATTTGGTAAAAAGGACTCTGTAAATTTAGATTGTAACAAAGATTTATTAGATTTGCATGATATTTGTAATATTATACTATCGTAGGATATTAAATTTTATTACTAAAATCTACATTATGATAAAGAAAAAACTTATTATTGGTTCAATAGCTTATTCGGTTCTTTTGACCTCTGCTATCGTTATTCTCGCTTCGTGCACGAGTAACGCTGGAAAAAAGAATAATAAAATCGAGAATAAGATCGAAGAGACCAGTAAAAATATTAAAGATAGCTTTGAAAAAAGTTCTAAAGAAGTCCAGCAGGACCTCAAAAAGACCAATAAAAAGCTAAAGAAAGACGTTAAAAAAACTAAAAAAGATTTAGATAAAACATTTGAAGTAGAATAACTTCTTGATTATAAAATGAATAGAAAACCATCAATTCCAAAAGGTACAAGAGATTTCGGTCCAGCAGAAATGGCAGGACGTAATTATATTTTCGACACTATAAAAAATATTTTTAAACGTTTTGGATATGCTCCATTAGAAACACCTTCTATGGAGACTCTA
>JBAYDV010000069.1:0-11228 GCA_041668045.1 Bacteroidales bacterium
TCTCGTCCATGGGTGAGAGCTTCAGAAGGAAACAAAGGAACTTCAGGTTATATGACTGACAATAAAGTCACCAAATATAATGCTAACGATAAACGTTTCACTACTAAAGGTGATACTTTATTTGTTACTTTACTAGGAGAAGACGAAAAATCTATAAATGTTAGAGCTTTAAGTAAAGAATTTTCTGAAAATGTAAATATTAAATCAGTTTCATTATTAGGCAGTAATAAAAAAGTCGATTGGGCATTAACATCTAAAGGTCTTAAAATTAACCTTCCCTCAACATTCCCTACTAAATACGCTCACACTTTTAAAGTAGAATTAAGTGGTATTTTCTATGGTAATTTACAAACAGAAATTAAAAATACTAGTTTATTGGCAAATACTTATGTAAGAAACAGTACAGATAATGACATCAAGCGTCAAATTACTTGTAGTCTAGATGGTAAAAACATAACTAAAAGTGTAACTATTCCAGCTCACAAGACTATAGATACAGAGTTTATATTCCCAAATTTGTCTGAGACAAAACACAAAGCAAAGTTAAAAATAGGCAAATACTCTGATAATGTAGAATTTACATATAAACAAAAACAACAAAAATAATAACCTTAAATGGAAACTAAAAAAATTACAAATGCATTGATGTTAACTTCAAGCCTCTGTTCGCTTGGATTTATATCTTCCGCCTGTTCTAATAGTAATAGCAGTAAGAAGAAAATGAATATACTATACATCATGTGCGATGATTTAACTTCTCAAGCTATTGGAGCTTATGGTAGTAGGCTTGCCACCTTAAACCCTACACCCGTTATCGATAAAGAACTCGCTGCTAACGGTATAGTATTCGATGATTGTTTCGACGTCAACTCTATCTCTACACCTTCTAGAGCCAATATTCTTACAGGGCAATATTCTCACACCAATGGTGTACTTACTCTTGACGAAGCGTTAATGCCATGTCAGGAATATTTACCTATGGAGATGAAACAACTAGGTTATACTACTGCAATGATAGGTAAATGGCACCAACACTGTGAACCTTCTGCTTTTGATTATTATCAAGTATTAATAGGTCATGGTGGACAAGGAACATATTTTGACCCAGAATTTTGTACTAATGAGGTGAAAGGAAAATATCCTAATAATACCAAAAAATATACCGGTCATGTTACTAAAAACATAGCAGATATAACTTTGGATTGGTTAAAAAATAAAAGAGATAAAAGTAAACCTTTTTTCTTAATGCACCACTTCAAAGCTCCTCATGATAATTTTGAATTCGCTCCTGAATATAAAGATTATCT
The DNA here is from genome assembly GCA_041668045.1 of Bacteroidales bacterium. Taxonomy (GTDB): domain Bacteria; phylum Bacteroidota; class Bacteroidia; order Bacteroidales; family UBA932; genus JBAYDV01. The sequence goes on from JBAYDV010000069.1 coordinate 1,308, forward strand.
AGCAGATGTAGATATACCAATGCCTAAAACTCTTTTTAATAGAAAAGGTTTTGGTTCTATCGCCACAAGAGGTGCTAATGATTCTCTTGTTAATCGTATAGGAACATCAGTATCTAATAGGCATTTGTTTAGAAATTATGTACAGATGTACAAAATCAATACAGGAAATGATAGTCTTGATACTAAAATGGCATACAATGAATATCTTAAAAGATATTTAAGATGTGTAAAGGGTGTTGATGACCAACTTAAAAGGATATTCGATTATTTAAAAGAAAATAAACTTTGGGACAATACTATCATAATAATAACTGGTGATCAAGGCATGATGCTCGGAGAACATGACCTGCAAGATAAACGTTGGATGTATGAGGAATCTATGAGAATGCCTTTCATTGTTAGAGTCCCTGGTATGAAAAATGCTGGTACTCATAATGACCAATTGGTATGTAATGTAGATTTTGCACCTACACTTTTATCACTTGCTGGAGAAAATGAAACGCCAAGATATATGCAAGGTTATGATTTTTCACCAATTTTATATGGTAAAAAAACAAAATATACACATGAGGCTATATACTATAGGTATTGGATGCATATGATTCATCATGATGTACCTGCTCATTTCGGTATTAGGACAAAAGACTATAAACTTATTTTCTTCTATGGCAGACATTACGATCCATCAAGATATGGTGAGAGAACCATGGTTTGGGAAAAATGGGGAGAATCAAATCTAATAGAACCAACTCCTGCAGCTTTTGAACTCTATGATATGAAAAATGATCCTCATGAGACAACAAATCTTGCTAATAATCCAAAATATGCTAAAGTTTTAGCTGATTTAAAACAACAATTGTTAGCACTTAAGGCCAAAGTTGGTGATTCAGATACTTCAAATCCAGAAATTCAAAAAGTAATTAATGAAAATTTTAAAGAATTTTCTACTAATACTCAAGATGCCAAAAGATTTCCTAAAAAATATGCTAAAATTAAGAAAGATGACTGGAAACTAAGCCATAAGAAATAATATAAAGACATTATTTCTTTAAATATTTAAAATGATACATATATCTCTTAATCACTGATATATGTATCATTTTATTTTTAATTAGAAATATTATAGTTCTAAAGATTTGTGACCTTTAACTGTAATAGTACCTTGCACATAAGAATCAGTCGAAGGAACTGGTTGACCACCTCCCAAACTAATCGTGAAACTACCTGGTTCTATTTCCCTCTTATTTTTATTATTAATTAAAGAAAATTTAACTTTATCTACGTTAAGTGAAATAGTTTTAGTTTCTCCTTTTTTAAGAGATACTCTCTTGAAAGCTGCTAATTGGCGAACTGGGACAGGAGCAGAAGCTTCATCATCGGTAATATAAAGTTGGACTACTTCATCAGAATCCATATTTCCAGTATTAGTAATATCTACTTTTACTGTTACGTTTTCTCCAGCTTTAATGGTCTTAGGCATAATTAAGTCTTCATATTTAAAAGTAGTATATGACAGACCATAGCCAAATGGGAATAAAGGCTCCTTATTCATATATTTATATGTTCTTCCTTCCATATCATAATTTTTAAAATCAGGAAGTTGATCTAATGATTTAACGAAAGTTAAAGGAGTTTTACCTGATGGACTAACATTTCCATATATAATATCAGCTAAAGCATCTCCACCTTCTTCGCCTGGATACCATGCATAAATAACAGCATCTGCTATTTCATTAATTTCTTTCAAATTCACTGGAGATCCTGCAGAGACCACTACAATTAATTTTTTGTCTGGATCTGAAACAATACGTTCTTTTAATCTTTTAAGATAATCTATCTGGCATTGAGGTAAAGAATTATCTGTCATATCTCCTTTCTGCCTAGAGGCTATAGATTCTCCCTCTTCTCCTTCTAATAACCAAGTTAAACCAACACAAGCTACGATAACATCAGCTTTTGCAGCTTCCCCTGTAGCCCAATCCATAGGATTAATATTAGCTTGTTCAAGAAGTACTCCTTGTCTATATTGTATAGATACTCCATTAGGAGTTCTAGAAGTAAGACCTTCTAAATATGTCTTAATATCTCCATTTACTCCAAAATAATTACCCATCATCGCATCTACACTAGTGGCTAAAGGTCCAGTAACATAGATATATTTTAAATCCTGTTTTAAAGGTAATGTATTATCTTTATTTTTCATAAGAACCATAGACTCGACTGCTGCTTTATAAGCCAATTCTCTATGAGAAGGCTCGTTAACTACATCAGCTGAAATCTTATTGTACTTACAGTCCTCTTCAGGATCAAAAAGACCTAATTTAAAACGAGTAGTCATAAGCGGAATAAGTAATTTATCTATATCCTTCTCGTTAATCAATCCTTGATTAACTGCTTTTTTCAAACTTCTATTATATGTAGAACCACAGTTAAGATTTAATCCACTATGAATAGCCAAAGCAGCTGATTCCACTTCATTAGAAGCATATTTGTGATGTTTATATATATCAACTAAAGCTTCACAATCTGAAGTTACATAACCTTTAAAACCCCAATCATTTCTTAATATATCTTTAAGAAGAGTTGGACTAGCACAGCAAGGTTCTCCATTTGTTCTATTATATGCACCCATAACACTTTCTACCTTAGCCTCTTTAACTAAAGCTTTGAATGCAGGAAGATATGTCTCATATAAATCGCGAGTAGAAACTAAAGCATTAAATCCATGTCTAAACTTTTCTGGTCCACTATGTACAGCATAATGCTTAGCACAAGCAGCTGCTTTCATATACTTTGGATCATCTCCTTGAAGTCCCTCGACAAAGGCTACTCCCATACGAGAAGTCAAAAAAGGATCTTCACCATATGTTTCCTGCCCTCTTCCCCAACGTGGATCTCGAAATATATTTACATTTGGCGAATAAAAAGTTAAACCCGTATAAATACCCCTATTATTTCTTTTAATAGCAGAATTATAAAATCCTCTAGCTTCATCAGATATACAATTAGTAATTTGTTTCATAAGAGCAGGATCGAAAGTAGCACCAAGGCCTACAGCTTGAGGAAATATAGTAGCTTTTCCTGAACGAGCCATACCATGAAGACATTCACTCCACCAATTATATTTAGGAATGCCCAATCTATCAATGGCTTTTGCATCATTAACCATCTGAGAAATCTTTTCATCTAATGTCATCTCAGACACCAATATTTCTGCTCTTTTCTCAAATGAAAGAGAAGTATCAAGATATTTTTTTGTTGGCGTTGTTTGTGCTAAGCTAGTAAGACTAGCAGAATAAAAAAGTGCAAATATTGCAATCAGCGTAAATACTCTTTTCATTAATTTAGTTTTTTTGATTAATATTTATAAAAACAAATATAAAGAAATATATAATAAAAATTTATTTTTCTCTCAAATTTACGCTAATTCCATTATCCGTTAATCCTCCAAAAATACCTATGCCATTATCAATATTAGAAAAAATTTTAGTCTTTTCAGAAAACATATCATTAATTTCATATTGCTGGTATATATCCAAACTTTGTAAATAGTTATAATAATCCTCTGTAATAGACATTATACTCAACAACACATCATCTTCTACAAATATTAGTCTTTTATCTAGCTTATTACGATACCCTGGACAACTTAAATCTATTTCGAATTCATAATCCTGATTTCTAAATAATTGATCGTTAAAATAGTTTGAAGAATTTCTAAAACTAAAACTAGATATCGTATTTTCATTATTTTTAAATAATATATCATTAGAAGAAGCATAGCATTCATTATTTAAATAAATACCATTATCATAAGTTCTAAGTAGATTTAAATAATAACAATGCACATTATCTCCATGAGATGTAATTCTAATTTTTAATTTTACTTCTTTAGAATAAGTATCAGTATCTTCATCATATACCTTGGTTATTTCTTTACTAATTAATTCAAAATCTGCTTTACCAGGCATTATCATACTAGAATTCAGTTCATCATATCCTGGTATTTTAACAGATAAAGAGATACTATCATTTTCACCAGGAATATATTCACATTGATATTTTTCTAATACATCTGAATTATTATAATCTCCATCAATATGTTTCATTTGATGTATTGATTCACCATTAACGACTAACTTTACATCTGCATTAGCAAATTCAGAATCTACAGTTAAACTATCATCATTAAGAAAAAAAGTAGATTGACCTAAATATATTGTGGCTTTATTAAATGTATATAATAAGCCGAATACAGTTGGTTTAGAAATAGTAGTTTCTCCATTATATTCTATAATCTTTTCACATGAACATAAACTTATAACCATAATAAATATTACTATAGTTATCAAAAAAGTGTTTATATTTTTTGTAAAGCTTATCATATATTAACTTATTAAAATTTATAAGAATAACTAATAGAAGGAATTATAGGAAAAACTGATTTTTGTTTCAATTCTGTAGATCCATCATCAGCATTATCTACTACTATAACGAAAGGATTTTTTCTGTTGTATACATTATAACAAGCAAAATTCCAGGTAGTTTTACCTCCTCGTTTGTTATAATGAAATAAATTAAGGCCTATATCTAGTCTATTATACGATGGCATCCTATAATTATTCTTATTTTCATAATAATCATATTCTCTTTGACTAAAAGGATCGTAATATACCTGATCTCCTAAAGTCCCACATGTTCCACTACCATAAACAAAAGTAGAAGAAATATTACATTTTTTATTAATTTCATATGAGAAAGTTACGCTAAGGTCATGAGTTCTATCATATTTAGCATTAAAAGTTTTTCCATTATTTATAATATTTCCCTCTTTATCAAATTTTCTCTGAGTCTTAGATAATGTATAACCAATCCAACCTGTAAAACGTCCTATTTTTTTATGAATAAAGCATTCAACACCATAAGACCACCCTCTTCCTAAATACACTTTATCTTCCCAACCACTAGTAGATCCTACGAAAGAAGAACCATCTTTATACTCTAAAACATTATCCATAGATTTGTAATATCCTTCTATCGAAAAATTAAATAATTTAAATGAATAATAAGAACCTACTACATACTGATGAGAACTCATTGTAGGTATCTTATCTGTTACTGGGACCCACAAATCTGTTGGTAGAGATAGATTATTATTCGATAATAAATGGACATTTTGGTTCATCTTAGAATATGATGCTTTAAGATACCAATTTTCAGATATCCCATAATTTAAACAAACTCTTGGTTCTAAAGAAAAATAAGAACTATTTCTAACATTATATATATTATATCTTAAACCTAAATTAACATTAAACCTGTTAGAAATTTTGATATTATCTTCTCCATAAATGCTTACATCATGTGAATATATATTTCTATCACCATAGATAGTATCTAATTCATTACTTTGATAAGACATAACAGATGGCTTAAACGTATGGTAAATATAATTAACGCCAAATTTTACAGAATGAGTTTGATTAGGTGTAAATTCAAAATCCATACAAGAAGCATAGTCATATATAGACGAAATATAATCCATTTTCATTCCAGTATATATTAAACTACTTTCACTAGAAATATTTACGTAAGAAATATCATTATTAGTTACATCTATCTTTACATCATTATTATAACGAGAATAACTACTTACTACATTTAAAAACATCCTTGGTGTAATCTGATGACTCCAACGTAACATAGACATAAAATTACCCCACTTCCAATCTAGATTAGTGTTTTGATTACCAATCACATATTTAGTATTATCTTGAGAACCAATGTCGATATTAGTTCTCTCTATATCAATATTAGCTACATCATCTCCTGAATAAACACTAAAATACAATTTATCGTTATTTTTAAACTTATGAGTAATCTTAGCATTAAAATCATAAAAATGATACAAACCTAGATTATCATCAGACACAGATGCATCATTAATAGCATGATCATTATATAAACTTATCAATGGACGAGATAAAGCATCTATATATGAGCGACGTGCCGATATTATAAAAGTAGTATTTCCTTTCACTATTGGCCCTTCTAAACTAATTTTAGAAGAAATCGCACCAATAGAAATATCTCCATGGAATTCTTTATCATCACCATCATTTAATCTCACATCTACTATACTAGACAAACGTCCCCCAAATCTAGCAGGAAAACTTCCTTTATAAAGCATAATATTCTTTATAGCATCAGAATTAAAAACTGAGACAAAACCAAACAAATGATTCACATTATAAAGAGGAACTCCATCCATCATAAGAAAATTCTCATCAGGACCTCCTCCTCGCACATATAAACTAGCAGAACCCTCTATTCCTGACTGCACACCAGGAAGAAGCTGCAAAGCCTTTATCACGTCCACTTCCGATAACATAGCAGGAATTGAATTTATATGTGAAACAGGGACATTTATAGCACTCATTTGTGCATTATTTACCGACACATTCGAAGAACTTGCAGAAACTACCACTCCCTTTAATTCCCGTTGAGCCATCTTTAATCCAACATTAATTTTAGAATCATATTTCATCGAAACATTTCTAATTTCAGAGTTGTAATACAGATAACTATATTTTAGGGCAATGTTAACTTCGTCGTTATCCGTATGAGCTTTGCGGTCTTCATCATTAATTGTTAATGAATAAAAACCTGAATTATTAGTAATAGCTGCCTCCCCTGACACTGTATCTACTACTGTCGCACCAATCAAAGATTCGCCTGAATCGGCATCATAAACATATCCACTAATTACGATAATCGATAATATACAAGACTTTATTATGTTAAAACTTAAAAGCACTATAATTTACTAACAAGTTCAAGACCTATTCTAGAACGGCGAATATCTACTGACAATACTCTTACAAGTAAGTGTTCCTGCAGTCTAACTACTTTAGTAGGATCATTTACAAATTTCTTTCCCATATGAGAGACATGGATTAATCCTTTTTCATGAATACCCAAATCCACGAAGGCACCAAAATTCGTAATATTAGTAACTATAGCTGGCAGCTCCATACCTTCTTGCAAATCTTCAATCGTATGTATTTCGTCAGAAAATTCAAAAACTTTTATAGTATCACGAGGGTCACGTCCAGGCTTCACTAATTCATTCATAATATCACTAAGAGTTGGCAAACCTACTTCATCAGTAACATATTTTTTAATGTCTATAGTAATAGATTTATCTCCCAATCCAGAAATCAACTCTGGGATAGACTTATTCACATCAGAAGCTATTTTTTCTACTAATGCATAACGCTCAGGATGCACCGATGTATTATCTAAAGGATTCTTAGCATCTCTTATACGTAAAAATCCCGCACATTGTTCGAAAACTTTATCTCCTAATCTTTTGACTTTATGTAATTCAGATCGTGATTTAAATGGTCCATTTTCTGTCCTATAATCAATAATATTTTGAGCTAAAACAGGTCCTATTCCTGATACATAACTTAATAAATGTTTACTAGCTGTATTTAAATTTATCCCGACATTATTTACACAACTCTCGACCACTGTATCTAAACTTTTTTTCAGTTTGGTCTGGTCCACATCATGTTGATATTGCCCTACACCTATTGCCTTAGGGTCAATTTTAACCAACTCTGCTAGCGGGTCCATTAATCTTCTACCTATCGATACTGCTCCACGTACTGTTACATCATAATCCGGAAATTCTTCCCTTGCTATAGAAGATGCTGAATATACAGATGCTCCATCTTCACTTACTGAAAACACCTTAATCCCTTCGGGTAACATCATACGTTTTATAAAAGCTTCTGTTTCGCGACCTGCTGTACCATTGCCTATAGATATTACTTCTATATTGTATGCCTCTATCATAGTAGAGATCTTTTTCATTGCCATGGTTCTTTCATTACGTGGCGGGTGGGGATATATAGTATCGTTATGAAGTAAACTGCCTTGTGCATCAAGACATACTACTTTACAACCTGTTCTGAACCCTGGATCAATAGCTAATACTCTTTTCTGACCAAGAGGTGGGGACATTAATAGTTGGCGAAGATTTTCACCAAATACTTGTATTGACTCAATATCTGCTTTATCTTTTACAATATTAATGACTTCATTTTCTATAGATGGATGAAGAAGACGTTTGTATGCATCTTCTACTGCATAGTCTATTTCAAGTGCAGTATCGTGTGAGTAATGTAATCCTTTTAATACTGTAAGTGCATATAGTTCATCAAGAATTTTATTAGTATCAGCTTCTATTTTTACACTCAGAATACCTTCTTGAACCCCTCTCAATACAGCTAGAGCCCTGTGAGAGGCTATTCGTGAAACAGATTCTTTATATTTAAAATAATTTTTGAATTTGATAGCTTCATCAGAATCTTCATCTATACCTCTGGCTAATTTAGCAGTAATCATACCTCTTTTTAAATACGTCTCACGTATGAATTTTCTTACTTTGATATTTTCAGAAACTTTTTCTGCTATTATAAAACGAACTCCTTCTAATACTGCTTCAATCGTAGTTATAGCAGGAATCTTATTTTCTTTATCTCCATTAAAAAAGTATTGAGAAGCTTCACTTTTAGGGTTATTACAAATACTTGAGAGAATTCTCTGTGCAAGTTTTTCTAAGCCTTGTTTTCTGGCGATTTCTGCTTTAGTTCTACGTTTAGGTTTATATGGTAAAAATAAATCTTCGATCTCACTAGCATCGATACTACTTTCTATTTGTAATTTTAACTCGTTGGATAATTTTCCCTGTTCCTCTATAGAACTGAGAATATAATTTTTTCTTTTTTCTAGTTCTTCAAATTTATAATAGTTTTCTCTAACTAGTGCTACTTGTTCTTCATCTAATCCTCCAGTTTTTTCTTTTCTGTATCTTGAAATAAATGGAATAGTAGCTCCATCTTTTATTAATTCGATACAATTTTCTACTCTCCACGCAGCTACTGATACTATCTTAGCTATAGTATTAATATAGATATTCTTCATATTAAGGTACAATTTTTAAAAGGCAAGTTACAGAAAATTTTCTAATTATTTTCTATAATTTTAGTTATGAGAAACTAGATGTAATTTTTCTCTATATTTGGAGAATATTCGTGATTTAGATACGAAGCCAATATATTTATTTTCATCATCAACTACTGGTAAATTCCAAGCCTCAGTCGTTTCAAATTTATGCATTACACTTTCCATGCTATCATTAATTTTAACTATAGCAGGAGCATTTTTCATCAAAGAATACACATAAACATTATCATATAAAGAGCTATCAAACATTACTTTCCTGATATCATCTAAAAGAATATATCCCTGGAATCTTCCTTTTTTATCTACTACTGGAAAAATATTTCTTACAGATACAGAGACTGCCTTGACTAGATCACCTAGTGTATCATCAAGATTAACTTCAATGAATTTTTTTTCTACTAAATCACAAGTATTTAAAAGTGTAAGAACAGATTGGTCACTATCATGAGTAAGTAAAGCACCCATCTTAGCTATTCGTTTAGTATAAATAGAATAAGGTTCTATCGAATGAATAGTAGCATATGAGATAGTAGAGGTAATAATTAAAGGCATAAACAATGAATAACCACCTGTTATTTCTGCAATTAAAAAGATAGCTGTCATAGGTGCCTGCATGACACCTGACATAAGGCCTGCCATACCAACTAACGCGAAATTACATTCTGACACTTCTGCAATACCCGTTAGATTAATTATTCTAGCCAATACAAAGCCTGCTATACCTCCAACTATAAGAGTAGGACCAAATGTACCTCCTACTCCACCACCAGCATTTGTGAAAGACATAGAAAAGACCTTTAACAATAATGCTAAAGAAAAAACTAAAGGTACTATCCATGCTTTGGACAATAAGGTTCCAAAAATCGTTATACCAGCAGCCTCTAA
>JBAYDV010000070.1:0-11064 GCA_041668045.1 Bacteroidales bacterium
ATATGGATAAGTATTTATCAAAAGGGATTGTTGTTTCTTCCTCATACTTCCTATGCATTTAAATATTATGGTTATAAATCTTTATCAAATAATATAATAGGGTCTTATTGTGTTACATCGTTATATATGTCTAAAAGGAATACTCTTTGGGTAGGTACTGATAGTGATGGCTTGTATCAAGTCAATCTGGATAAGAATACGTCTAATCATTTTTTTTCTACCACAGATGAAAAATCTGTTCCTCATACTATTTTAAACATATCTGGAGATAAAAAAGATAATTTAATCTTATGTTCTTATTTTAATGGTGTGGCTCTTTTTAATAAACAAAATAATAAAGTTAATTATAATGTAGGATTACCAGATGATATTAAAAAAACAAATGCTGCAGTATGTGACTCAAGAGGCAATATATGGGTTGGAACATTAGGTGATGGTTTATATGGTCTGGATGCTAAAACACATAAGGTTATAGCTCATAAACATAGTGAATATAAAGATGGTTATGGAAATAAAAAGGTGCTAACGAATGATTGGATTAATAGTTTGGCCATAGATAATACAGGTTTAATATGGATAGGAACGAATCAAGGTTTCTGCTGTTATGACCCTATCTCTAATACATTCCCTCATAATTTTGAAGGGACAGCTCTTCAAGATGCATGTGTAAATTGTTTGTTGGTTACTAAAGATTATATGATTATAATAGCTGCGCTAGATGGCTGTTATGAGTATAATCCCGCTACTCGCAGGTTAAAAAAGATTTCAAAGGATTGGGATATGAAAAATAACCAAATCTGTGCTTTGGCTGAAGGTAATGATGGCAATATATGGTTTTCTACTCATGAAGGTCTGTATAGCTACTCGAGATCAAAAAAAATACTCACTCATTATAGTAAAGAAGATGGTTTGCAGGGTAATGAATTTTATAAAAATTCAGTAACTAAAGCTAGTGATGGAAGATTGTTTTTTGGAGGTATGTATGGAGTGACTGCTTTTTATCCTAGAGAAATTATTCCTTTAAAACATAAAGTCCCTCTGTTTATTACAAGTTTAACAGTTAATGAGAGAAATGTAAAAAGAGGAGTTTTAAGTGGTAATAAAGAAATTATTGATACTACTCTGCTAGTAGCCAAGAAGATTAATTTAAATTATAATGATAATAATATAGTAATGAAATTCTCTACTATTAATTATCTTAATGCAGATAAATTTAAGTTAAGGTATCGTTTATTACCAAAAAATGATAAATGGTTAAATACTTCTTTTGGTAATAGAACTTTAGCATTTACTGAATTAAAGCCAGGGGATTATAAATTGGAGGTGCAGTTAGAAGAGAAAGCTGAGTCTTCAGATATTTATTCTATTAATATTCATATACGACCTGCATGGTATGAGACTACATTTGCTATTATATTATGGATATTATTCGCATGTGTTATAATTGGTGTAGTCATATTTTATTTATATGCTAGAATTAAATTCAAAAAAAACGAATTAATGCAGGAGCATCAACGTCAGCTGCAAGAGGCTAAAATCCAATATTTTACTGATATTTCTCATGAAATTCGTACTCCTATGACTCTTATATTAAGTCCTTTAACTGAATTGCTGAAGACTTCTTCTGAGTATAAAAGCATATATCGTACTATGTATAGAAATGGTCAGACTATATTAAAATTGGTTAATCAACTTCTGGATGTACGTAAAATAGAAAAAGAACAAATGAATTTACAGTTTTCGGAAGTAGATATTGTGCAATATATTAATGATCTTATGGATTCTTTTGATTATAATGCTCAGTTTAAGAATATTGAATTAAATTTTATTCATGAAGAGCCTCATATTTCATTGTGGATCGATATATATCAATTCGATAAGATTATTATTAATATACTTTCAAATGCTTTTAAATATACACCTAAAGGTGGACATATATTATTGTCTCTTTGTATTGTAAAAGTATCTGATGTAGATGAATGTGATAAAATCTCATTTCCTGATGGCTTTGTTAAAATAGAAATTGTTGATGATGGGCCAGGTATTCCTGATGAGATGCTAGAATGTATTTTTGAAAGGTTTTATCAGGTAGATAAGTCTGTTTCAGGGACTGGTATAGGTTTGCATTTAGCAGATAAGTTGGTGCAGCTACATCATGGAGATATTAAGGCGAGTAATGTTACCACAGGTGGCGCTTGCTTTACTATTCGAATTCCTAAGGGTAGTCATTTCATTGCCATAGATCAAAAAGTGCAGGAAGAGGAATGTGTGCGTTCTGATGAAGGTTTGAATCTATGTATTGATAAAACTGAAGAGGAAGAATCTTTTTCTATGGATAAAAAACGAAAGAAGTTAATTTATGTGGCAGAAGATAATGATGATATTAAAAATTATTTGGAAAAAGAACTTAAGAGTATTTATGAAATGAAGGGTTTTGGGAATGGAAAAGAATTGTATGAAGCTATTAAGGTAAAGCATCCAGACCTGGTAGTTTCTGATGTTATGATGCCTAATATGGATGGTGAAACTCTTTGCAGAAAGATAAAAGATAATAACGATACTAGTGATATACCTGTAATTTTACTTACTGCTCGAGTTTTAGATGAGGAGAAAATATCAGGATTGGAGTCAGGTGCTGATTCATATATTGTTAAACCTTTTAATATGGGGATTCTTAAAGTTACTATAAGGAATTTAATATTAAGTAGAAAAAGATTAACTAATAAAGTAGTGACTGAGGAGTTAATCGAGTCTAGTATTAAACAGCCTGACATAAAAGGTCCTGATGAGGCTCTTATGGAGCGTGTTATGAAAGAGATAAATCTACGTTTAGCGGATCCTTCTTTGACTGTGGAGCAGTTAGCGACAGAGGTGGGATTGAGTAGGGTGCATTTACATAGAAAAATAAAACAATTGACGAATATGACGCCGAGTGAGTTAATTCGTAATATTAGATTAAAGAAAGCTGCAGAACTGTTAAAAAAGAAGGATGTTACTGTGTCAGATGCAGCTTATGCTACAGGATTTGTCAATATTACTCATTTTTCTACTAGTTTTAAAGAACAATTTGGAGTGGTACCTTCTAAATATTCAAATTTGTAACATATATAAAAGTTTAAGTAACACGATAATATGTTGAGGAAAGTTTTAATGTGTAATTTTGAAGCATTAATACTTTTATAATTCAACAAATGAAAAAACAAAAAAAATTAAATCTAATCGGTATATTATTGGGAGTGATATTTTTATGTTCTTCTTGCACTTCTAAAAAGAATGATACATCTATTCCTACTCTTAAAAATGGAATCGGCAGAGATTTCCTTATAGGAGTGGCTATTACACCTCATCAAGTTAGTATGAAAGATTCAATCGCTATGAAATTAGTTTCAGAACAATTTAACTGTATATCTCCAGAAAATTGTATGAAAAGTGAGAATATTCATCCTGAGGAGAATTATTATTATTGGGATATGGCAGATCAATATGTTAATTTTGGAGTAAAACATAATATGTTCGTCATAGGGCATTGTTTGATATGGCATAGTCAGTTGTCTCCATGGTTCTGCGTCGATAAAAATGGAAATAATGTGTCTCCAGAGGTCTTAAAAAAACGCATTAAAAATCATATTACGACTATCGTATCTCGTTATCAAGGTCAAGTTAATGGTTGGGATGTAGTAAATGAAGCTCTCCTAGATGATGGCTCATATAGAAATAGTAAATTCTATCAGATATTAGGTGAAGAGTTTATTCCTTTCGCATTCAAATGTGCACATGAAGCTGATCCTAAAGCTGAATTATATTATAATGATTATTCTATGACTCTTCCTGCTAAACAGAAAGGAGTATTACATATAGTCAAAACTATCAGGGATTATGGTGCTCCTATTACAGGTATAGGTATGCAGAGTCATTATAATATAACGGGTCCAAGTGCAGAAGAAGTTCAAACGGCGATCGATACTTTAGCGAAAACTGGTTGTAAATTAATGATTACAGAACTTGATTTGTCTGCACTTCCTTTCCCTGAAAATCTAAGTGGTGCAGGAGTTGAGCAAGATCAAGAATATTTAGCAAAATATAATCCATATCCTGAATCTTTACCAGATAGTGCTCAGACCGCATGGAATAATCAAATCAAATCTTACTTCGATGTATTTAAAGCCAATAAAGATAAAATTTCAAGAATAACTGTTTGGGGCTTAACTGATAGTCTGAGCTGGAGAAATAATTGGCCAATACAAGGCAGACGCGATTATGCGACACTTTTCGACCGTCACTACAAAGCTAAAGAATTTACTAAGACGCTAATGAAATAATCTACTGATTTCATTCAGGTATAAGCTCGATAAAATTTGTTATGATTTCATGTCCTTGAGAAGTGATAATAGACTCAGGGTGATACTGCAGGCCAAATACAGCTAATGTCTTATGTGCCAATATCATAATGTTTCCATCTTCATCAGTGCCCAGACATTCAAGCTCACAGTCCGCCTCAGGCATGCTAGCTACCCATGAATGATAGCGTCCTATGATGCTGCCCTCAGTTATGCCCTTAAGAAATTTTTTATGAAGTTTATTTTTATGGCAATAATGACAGCATCTTTTTCCATCCCTATCATACTCATCGAGCAATAGATGCAGCTGACTTGGATGTGCATGTCGCGGATGCGACATATGCATAAGTGGAATGCCGTAGTGCATGGCAATAGCCTGATGTCCTAAACAGATACCTAGAATAGGCATTTTGTCTGCTACAGCATCTAAAATATTCATCATAGGTGCATATTCCTGTGGCGTCTTCGCCCCAGGAGATAATATAATGGCATCAAAAAGATAAGGCAAATATTTATATAAATCTGAAGAATTATTAAAATTAAATTCTTTAGATTTATTTTTTATATATGTTTCTATATTATCAAATAATATAGTCGTAATATCGCAGTTATGTAGCTGACGTAAGTATTCTACTATATTATAAACGAATGAATCATTATTATCTACAACTAGAATTTTTTTCATGGAAGGCGAAAGTAGTAAATATTTTAATATGGTAAAAAATAAAGTATTTTTGTCGCATGATAAAAGCGCAGGAAGTATTTGATTTATTAAATAAATATGGACGAGAGGGCAAATCCTGTCTATTCGCGATTAACTACAAAATGACACGTGGCATATTCGTATCCGATCCATTAAAACAAAAGAACATATTATTTAGGGTAGGAGATATATCTAATATACCTAAGCGTAAACTTCCTTTAATTACTCTTAAATCTTATCCTGAATCCCTAGATGATTATAAAAGTAAATTTGATATCATTCAAAAACACTTAATCAATGGCAATACTTTTTTAGCTAATTTGACCATAAAAACTCCTATAAAACTCGATTCTAGCTCTTCAGGCGACGATTTGCTAGCTGACCTAGCAGTGCAGGTTTCAGGTAGTAATACGAGATATATTTTATATTGCCCCGAAAATTTTTTATGCTTCTTGCCAGAGACTTTTATCAGGATAGATAAGAATGCTAGAATTAGTAGTTTCCCTATGAAAGGGACGATAGATGCAGATATGCCAGATGCTGAAAACGTAATTTTAAATGATTATAAGGAAACGGCCGAACATAGTACAATAGTAGATTTTATAAGAAGTGATCTCTCTAGGGTAGCGACAGATATTCAAGTAGATAGATTCCGTTTTATAACTAGGGTAGAAAAAGAAAAAGGAACGATTTTACAAGTAAGTAGTGAGATTAGTGGACACTTATCCAATAAATTCTATAGAAAAAATATGCTGAATTTAGGAGATGTTATAAAAGCTCAACTGCCAGCGGGTTCTATTTGTGGCGCTCCTAAAATGCCTACATGTGAGGCTATCGAT
Organism: Bacteroidales bacterium; assembly: GCA_041668045.1. GTDB lineage: Bacteria > Bacteroidota > Bacteroidia > Bacteroidales > UBA932 > JBAYDV01. The sequence goes on from JBAYDV010000070.1 coordinate 5,880, forward strand.
GAGGCAGAGAATGATGCTGATAAACGAGGCTATTATTCAGGTGTTATGGGATATTTTGATGGAAAAGAACTAGATTCGGCAGTTATGATTCGATTTATAGAACAGTCAGGATCTCATTATTTTTTTCACAGTGGTGGAGGTATTACTATTAATAGTTCTTTAAAATCTGAGTATCAAGAAGTAATAGAGAAAATATATTTGCCGCAGATAGAATCTTATATAGAAACAATATGTATTGAATCTAATGGCTCTGTTCCATTAAAGAAATATCATTTAGATAGAGTCTCACGTACTAATATTGGAGAAGATGTCGAGAAAGAAATAGAAAAACTTATTGATAAATATTCCCATAATTATGAAACTGCTGCAGCCGATGATGATAAGAAACGATATAAATTGAGAATAGTTTATAACATGATGGGCCTTAGTGATGTTTCATGTGTAGAATATAATATCAGGCCGGTAATACAGTTAATATTTAAAGAGCTTCCTGATATAGATTATCATCATAAATACTTGAATAGAAGCATGTTCGATAATATAGGAGAAGCAGCCGAGAATGGTGGCTTTAAAGAAGTAATTATTACCAAAAATGGAGCTTTGACAGATATGCGATATGCAAATATCGTTTTTGAAGATTACAACGGCGATTATTTTACTCCAGATACTCCTTTATTAAAAGGTACTAGACGTGCCCAATTATTAGACGCTCATATCATTCATGAGCGTCATATTACTATCGAAGATTTACATTTACAGAAAGGTTCTAATTCTTTTAAAGCTGTTCATTTAATCAATGGAATGATGTCTTTAAACGAATGTGTCGTACCTATTGAAAATATAATCTTTTAATCTTCAAGCATTTCTTGTAATATCCTCGAGTGATCCCCTAAAAGAATTATATGATGATTTCCTATAGGATTTTCTAAGAAATAACTAACTGGCTTATCGAGAGTTAGCCTTATTTGAGTACGGCAGAAATTGCTATATTCAGGATTTTCTTCTAGTTGGGCGCCAGAGATGAAACTCTCATCTAAATTTTTACCACCAATCTTGGCTACCGTTACTCTACCTAGAGGCAAAAGACCTTGTATGGCAATGCCACTCTGCGTTTCATAGTGTGAGCGAATAACATAGCTGCTAGTGAGAGATGGGTCAATCATGCAGTGAGCTAGTACCATTTGATTAGTCTCTTTAAATATAAGGGACGGATTAGCCATGAATCCAGTTTGACCAGTTAGTGCTTTCGCGATAACGAGGGTTAATATGGATTGCATATCACCTTCACATCCTGCTAAAATTCCGTCGCGGTTTAGAAGAGCAAGTGCTAGACATCCTGTAGTTTTACAATGATCTATTAAGCCGAAGCAACGAAGTGTAAAGGCTTGTAGCTTATGTAATTTAACTACTTCGTTAAGAGCGAAATATAGACATACTGCCTTTGTTATTTCTTTAGCATTGCCTTCGATTTGCGCGCTAGCGGTTTTTCTAAACTTCGCACCGAGATGCTCTGCATCTTTAAGGCGATCAGGGTCGCTAAGTATCTTATCATATTGCCCTAAAACTTCATTAAGATCTATTTCTATGAATTCAATGCCCCATTTTTTTCGTGCTAAATCAGGATTAACATCGCTGGCTATTAACCAGTTAGAAGGTTTTCCTATGACTCCTATGCGTTGTCCTCTTAGGTTTTCTCGTGCTTCGTGAATCTTTTGAAGGGCCTTTACTTCTAATGCTATATGTTCTGGAGTGTCGTGAATGGTTTTGAATTTCACCTCTTTTCTCTTCAGCCATGAGGCTATTTCAAGTGATGCTGCTAGAGAGTTACTTATCCCATCATTTAATAGAATAATAGGTTTTTTCCATTGAGGATATATGTCTCTGAATCGTTCTTCTGTGCCACCACTACCTATCCATATCATTGTAAGATGGTCGTCTGACTGAGCATCCTCGATCTCTTTTTCACTATAATAGTGAACATTGAAATTTTTCTCAAGTTGCTTAATCATCTTAGAATGAATGATTTTCATGTTATTGTGTCCAACGAGGTCACTTTGAAGGAGCAGTAGATTAATATCTTTTTTCATGGGTTTTGTATTCTCTTTTTTGCAAAATTAAAAAAAATACTCAGAAATCAATTTGCTAATCTTAGCATGTTCTAATAAAAAGCCATCGTGACCGAAATTAGAATCAATAATCTCTAAATGAGAACCTTTTATATACTGATTCAAGGTTTCTAATTCGACGACAGGAAACAGAACATCACTTTTTATGGCAATACAGAGCGTTTTGGCAGTTATTTGTGCGAGTGCGGACTTTACGCCTCCTCGCGCTCTGCCTACGTTCTGAGTGTCAATCATTCTTGTAAGATACCAGTAGCTATATGGGTTAAACCTCTTAGCTAATTTTTTACCTTGATGTTGTTGATAAGTATTGGCTCTATTCGCCACAAGAAAATCTGTATCTTTCTCATATTGAGTAAGTTTATAACCTTCATACGAGCGATAAGATGTTATGGCAATACTGCGTGCAGCCTCTAGTGCTTCTTGGCCAGCATTTGGATTTTGACCAGAGATGAATTCTTTATCTACACGCATTGACATGCGCTGAGCTTCATTCAAGGCAGTACACCAAGGGCTAACTATAGCATTAGTAGCTATTAAGACTAATTTTTTTATGAAATCAGGATTTGAGATAGACCACTCAACAGCTTGGAAACCTCCGCTTGAACCCCCTATCAGCAAATCAATGTGGTTTATACCTAAATACTTTGATAAAATTTCATGAGCTTTAATCATATCCCTAACAGTTATAATAGGAAAATCAAATAGATAAGGTTTATTAGTATCAGGATTTATAGATTGTGGACCTGTCGTGCCATAGCAAGAACCTAACATATTAGCACATACGATATTATATTTATCTGTATCGAAAAATAAACCTTTACCAACTAAGGTATTCCACCACTCTTCGGGATCAGAATTTGCAGTTAAAGCGTGACAAATCCATATGATTGGTTTTTTGTTATCTTTTGTTATATAAGGATGATTAGAGACTTGATTAATCGGAATATTAGTGTGAAAAGCTATATTGATACCATTTAAAGTCACTCCTGATTCAGTCTTGAACTCCTGATCATACGAAAATTCATAATATTTCATTATATACTCTTATTTAAACGATTATATATGTTTATAATTGTTTTTTAATTTAAAATGGAACTAAAATTGTAGATTGTAATTTTTATAGAAAGTCCGCTGCGTAAGGGACATAAGATATATGAAAGCAACTTAGCGTTGCATTCGCATGTAATTTAAAATAGCTATGTTACAGAATTGTCGCATATAGAGTACAAAGATATATAGTTTTTTATAGTAAAACAAAAAAGATATTATTTATTACTTATATTCATTGATTCCTGACTGTTAATCATTTGAATATTGTTTATATTAAAGTGTTTAAAAATAAGTTTACCAATATACTGTGCCTCTAAAATAAATCCATCATGTCCAAGGTTTGAATGAATTAATTCAAAATGTGAATTAGAAATAGCATCACTTAGATTTTCTATTTCGACATATGGAAATAATAAATCACTTTCTATAGCTATACATAAAGTTCTAGCTTTAATCTGAGCTAGGGCAGCTTCTATGCCACCTCGGTTTCGCCCAGTATTATGTGTATCAATAGCTTTAGTCAGATACCAATAACTATATGCATTAAAATTTTTAGCAAAACTAGTACCTATATGTTGCTGATAAGTGCACGCACGACTAGCTAGAAAAAAGTCAGGGTCAATTTCATGTTGTTTTCGTCTAAAAGATTCAGCCGTTCTATAAGATATGGTAGCTATAGTTCTAGCAGGAGCCAGTACATTTTTTCCTGCATCTACATTTTTACTATTCATGAAATCTTGATCAACGCTCATAGTCATACGTTGTGTTTCATTCAAAGCTGTAGCCCAAGGACTAATTTTAGCACTAGTCGCTATCAAAACTAATTTTTTAATGAAATCTGGTTTAGAGATAGCCCATTCCATAGCTTGAAAACCTCCACAAGAAGCTCCAATTAATAAATCTATTTGTTTAATTCCTAGATGTAATGCTAAAATCTTCAGTTCCTTAACGATATCTCTTATAGATATGATAGGAAAACTGAAAAGATATGGCTTATTAGTCTGAGGATTAATAGACTGTGGTCCTGTAGATCCAAAGCAAGAAGTTAAGATATTGGCACAAATTATATTATATTTATCAGTGTCGAAAAGTTTGCCCTTGCCTACGATAGGACTCCACCATTCTTCAGGGTTAGAATTTAATGTTAACGCATGACAAATCCATACGATAGGTTTACTATTAGCATCTTCATTGTCTTTAATATTGGTATGATAACCAATAGTAATTTCTTCTAATATTTTTTCTGATTCAGTGACAAATGGATGTTTAAATAAAAATTCTTTGTATTGCATAATATGATTATCCTACGATCCAAACCATGACATGGTCATCGATTATTTCATATTGAAGCTCAAATTCTTCTTCATCACCAGATTTATCTATAAATACAGCATCAAGTTCACCATCATCATGTGGAGTGAATTTCTCTATTTCTATTTGTTCAGCGAAATCAATACCATTCACAGACATTCTTTTGAAAATAGCTTCTTTAGCACACCAATATATAGCTAATTGTAGAGTGCGATTCTTAGATGATAAGTCATCTAGTTCTTCTTCTGATAAGGCTTTTTTCTCAACAGGAGAAAAATCTCTGTTAAGACTTTCTATGTCTATACCGACATCAAGCTCAGGATGTGTGATTATTACAGCGAAACGAGATGTGTGTGAAATACTTATCTCAGTAAGATTATTTTGAATATAAGGTTTACCATTATCATGATGTCCCAAATATACCTTTTCTGGATATAAAACATTTAAAAGAGCTCGAATAGCTAATTTTTCTTTTCTTCTCGCTTTACTTTTAATTAACGATAATTCTTCTAGTTCTTCATTAGGAATAGGTGTGCATGACCGTCGCAAATCATCTTCATCTTCGACGATTTCCCAAATTGAAATTTCTGCCCCGTTATCTAATTTTTTTCTGGAATATAAACCCATATAATTTTTTATGATTAAGTTACAAAGATAATATTTTTTCTTTATCTCGATAATTATTAGAAAAATTATAA
>JBAYDV010000071.1:0-10861 GCA_041668045.1 Bacteroidales bacterium
AAAGGTACAAGAGATTTCGGTCCAGCAGAAATGGCAGGACGTAATTATATTTTCGACACTATAAAAAATATTTTTAAACGTTTTGGATATGCTCCATTAGAAACACCTTCTATGGAGACTCTATCAACCCTATTGGGAAAATATGGTGACGAAGGAGATAAATTACTTTTTAAAATATTAAATTCTGGAGACGCTTTTCGTCACGTAGATTTGAATCAAGATTCAAATGCTATATCAATGAAAGTATGCGAAAAAGGTTTACGTTATGATTTAACTGTTCCTTTCGCCAGATACGTCGTTCAACACCAAAATGACATAACATTCCCTTTTAGACGTTATCAGATTCAACCTGTTTGGAGAGCTGATAAACCTCAGAAAGGACGTTATCGTGAGTTTTATCAATGTGACGCAGATGTCATAGGAAGTAAATCTCTTATAAATGAACTTGAATTAGTTCAAATCGTTGATAGTGTTTTCGCCGCTTTCGATGTTAATGTATGTATAAAAATTAATAATCGTAAAGTATTAGCCGGACTTGCAGAAGTTTCTGGCTTCCCAGATAAACTTGTCGATATTACAGTAGCTATCGATAAAATAGATAAGATCGGTCTTGATGCTGTTAAAGAGGAACTATTAGAAAGAGGCATAGATGAGAAAGGTATATCTATTATAGAGCCTGTTCTTACTCTTAAGGGGACTAATGAGGAAAAGCTTTCTAAAATGCGTCCTATATTAGCTTCTTCAGAGATAGGTACTTTAGGTATTAATGAATTAGAAGAACTTTTTGACTATATCGCTGAAGTGGGTATTAAACAAGAAGTAGAAATAGACTTATCATTAGCTCGTGGATTAAATTATTATACTGGTGCTATTTTCGAGGTTAAAGCGAAAGATTTCGAAATAGGAAGTATATGTGGTGGTGGAAGATATGATGATTTGACTGGTATTTTCGGTCTTGCTAATATGTCAGGCGTTGGTATTTCTTTCGGTGCAGATAGAATATATGATGTATTAAAAGGTCTGGATAAGTTCCCTAAGAATGCTATAGCTGGCACTAAAATATTATTTATTAATATGGGTGCTAAAGAGACATCTTATTGTTTACCTATAGTTAAAGCTCTTAGAGATAAAAATATAGCTGTTGAACTTTTCCCTGACAGCGTTAAACTTCGTAAGCAATTCTCTTATGCCGATAAGAAAAACATTAAGTATGTTATTATCGTAGGTGATGAAGAGATGAAAGCTGGAGAAGTTACTCTTAAGAATATGGAAACAGGAGAACAGAAAAGACTTCCAAAAGATTTCGAATTTAATTTTTAATATTAAATATTAGAATCCTTTCCAGGTCTAATATCTATTATACGTAGCTGAATATTTGCTATACCTCTATAGTAATTTTCAGCTATTGTGTAGCATATGTCTATAGGATTACCTTGTCTAATATGATCGAAATATTCTGATAATTTGAAGGCGATAGCCGAAATACAGCGATATGGCTCATCTTCCTGAATAAGTTCCAATTTGATATGCTCTCCTTTAGCTCCTACTATCCTACCATTGCCATTATCATAAACATTTTTGGTAACGAATACAGGTGATACATTGCCAGGTCCAAATGGCTGGAATTGTTTTAATATCCTGAAAAATTTAGGTGTTATCTGCTTGAAATTAAGCTCTGCATCTATATGAATAATAGGTGTAAGTATTTTATTTGTTATTTTAGAAGCTACTTCGATCTCAAATTTTTTAGTAAAGGCTTCGAGGTTTTCTCTTTTAAGCGTTAGACCAGCTGCATACATATGCCCTCCAAAATTTTCCAGGTATTCTGAGCAAGATTCTATCGCTTCATATAAATCAAACCCTTTAATACTTCTAGCTGATCCTGTCAAATATCCATTTATCTCAGTAAGAACTATAGTTGGTTTATAATATGCTTCTACCAGACGAGAAGCTACTATTCCTAATACGCCTTTGTGCCATCCAGTTTTAAAAACAACGATAGCCTTATCTTTTTTAAATGTTTTGGATTCTTTTACTAGTGATAAGGCTTCGAGTGTGATTTTTTTATCAACACTCTTTCGATCTTTATTCTGTCCACTGATTTTATTGCCATATCTTTCAGCTTCTTGATTATCTCGCGCTACTAGCAAGTCAACGGCTGTCATTCCCGACCCCATACGGCCAGCTGCATTGATTCTTGGTCCTATCTTAAATACTATATCATCTATTTTAATAACGTGATGTTCTAATCCTGATAGTTTAATAATGGAATGAAGACCCTCACTTGGAGACTCGTTTAGTCGTTTAAGTCCAAAGTGTGCTAGTATTCTATTTTCTCCAGTTATACTTACCAGGTCAGAGGCAATACTTACAGCTACGAAATCTAGATATGGTGTAACCCAATTAAAAGGAAGATTGTTATTTTGAGCATAGGCTTGAATCAATTTAAAACCTACTCCACAACCTGCCAGGTCATCGAATGGATAAGTGCTGTCTTTTCTTTTGGGATCTAATACTGCTACTGCTGGTGGAAGAATATCTCCTTCTAGATGATGATCACATATAATAAAGTCTATATCTTTTTCTGTGGCATATTCTATTTTATCTACTGATTTGATTCCACAGTCTAAAGCTATAATTAATGAATAGTCGTGTTCTCCGGCCCAATCAATACCTTTATAAGATATTCCAGATCCTTCTTCATATCTATCGGGAATATAGTAATATACATTTTCTGAGAAATTCTTTACGAAAGAATAAACTAGAGCGACAGCAGTCGTTCCATCTACGTCATAATCTCCATAAACTAGTATATTTTCTTTAGTTTGAATGGCTTTTTCAAGTCTAGATACTGCCTTGTCCATATCTTTCATAAGAAATGGATCATAGAGGGAGTCTAGAGAAGGTTGAAAAAAAGTTTTAGCTTCTTGATAACTACTAATCCCTCTTTGTCTTAGAAGTTTAGATAAAACCTGATCGATTTCAAGCTCATCAGCCAAACTTTTTATTTCTTCAGAATCAGTATTATTTTTTTCTATCCATTTTTTTTCGAGTCCCATAGTATGCAAAATTAACAATTATTATCATAATTTGATAAAAAATCTTACCTTTGCATCTTAATATAGGATTACAATAATAAAAAGAAATAAATCTATAGTTATGGAGTTAGAAGAATTAAGCGAACAAGAACAAATTAGAAGAGAATCATTAGAGAAAATTAAAGAATTTGGAATAGATCCATATCCAGCAGCTGAATATAAAATCACTTGTGATTCACAAGAAGTAAAAGATAACTACTCTGTAGAAAAAAATAATTACCAAGATATCTCCATGGCAGGAAGAATAATGAGCCGTAGAATAATGGGTGCTGCTACATTTATGGAGATTCAAGATTCAAAGGGTAAAATACAAGTATATGTAAAAAGAGATGAGATTTGTCCTGGTGAAGATAAGACTCTTTATAATAAAGTATTTAAAAAATTACTTGATAGAGGAGATATAGTAGGAATCACAGGTTTCGCTTTTCTTACTCAAACAGGTCAGCTTACGATACATGCTAAATCTTTAACAGTTTTAAGTAAATCTCTTAGAGTACTTCCAGCCGTTAAGGAAAAAGATGGAGAAAAATATGATGAGTTCTCAGATTCTGAAATGAGATATAGAATGCGTTATGTAGATCTTATCGTAAATCCACAGGTCAAAGACGTTTTCGTGAAAAGAGCTAAGATTATGAAGACCATGAGAGAATACTTCGATTCATTCGGATGTCTACAAGTAGAAACTCCTATCCTTCAATCTATCCCAGGAGGAGCTAATGCCCGTCCTTTCATTACCCATCATAATGCTCTTGACATACCTTTATATTTAAGAATCGCTGACGAACTTTATCTTAAAAGACTTATCGTAGGTGGTTTCTCTGGAGTTTATGAATTCGCTAAAGACTTTAGAAATGAAGGTATGGACCAGACTCATAATCCAGAATTTACACTTATGGAGATTTACGTAGCATATAAGGATTATAACTGGATGATGAAATTCACTGAGAATATGCTAGAAAAAATAGCTACAACTCTTTATGATAAAACTCTTCTTCCACTTGACGGTAAAGAAATAGAATTTAAAGCTCCATATAGAAGACTTCCTATGCTAGATGCCATCAAAGAATATGCTGGTGTTGATTTAGAAGGCAAAACAGAAGATGAGATACGTGCTATCTGCGAAGAGAAGCATGTTCCTATCGACAAAACTATGGGTAAAGGAAAACTTATCGATGCTTTATTCGGTGAATTCTGTGAAGAACACTTAATTCAACCAACATTCATCACAGATTATCCTAAAGAGATGTCACCTCTTACTAAGAAACATAGGTCAAAAGAAGGTCTTACAGAACGTTTTGAACTTTTCGTAAATGGTAAAGAGTTATGTAATGCATATTCAGAGTTAAACGACCCTATCGATCAGCTTGAAAGATTCAAAGACCAATTATCACTTAAAGACAATGGTGATGATGAGGCTATGTTTATCGATTATGATTTCGTAAGAGCCCTAGAATATGGTATGCCTCCTACATCTGGTATGGGTATGGGTATAGATAGACTAGTTATGTTTATGACAGACACTACATCTATTCGTGACGTATTATTCTTCCCTCAGATGCGTCCTGAAACCATTGAAAAGAAAGAAGAAGAAAAAGAAAATGAAAAATAACAACGATCTAATATCCTCTGCTCATAATCCTAAGATTAAAGAGCTTATTTCTCTTGAGACTAAATCAAAAGAACGTAATAAAAGAGGACTATTTGTAGTTGAAGGTAAAAGGGAAATAGCCAACTGCATCTCAGCTGGTTATATCCCTTTCTCTTTTTTTATATGTCCAGATATTTATTTTGGGAGTCAAGATTCTAGGGCAATGGCATCTTCTATCGAAGATAGTGCTGATGACATAGACCTGAGCTCGGCGAAAACTTTCGAGGTAAGTTCTGCGATTTATGATAAAATCGCATATCGTTCATCGACAGAGGGCATAGTTGCTGAATTCAAAAGTATAAAGACGAGATTAGAAGATATAGAACTTCATGCAGATAAACCTGCACTGGTCATCGTACTTGAATCGGTAGAAAAACCAGGAAACCTTGGTGCTGTGCTTAGAACAGCCGATGCCTCTGGTGCGGATGCAGTTATAATATGTGACCCACTAACAGATTTATATAATCCGAATCTAATACGCTCGAGTCTAGGTGGTATTTTCACTACTCCTACCGTAGCCTGCTCATCAGAAGAAGCTCTATCGTGGTTAAAGAAAAATAATATACAGATTCTAACAGCTCAGCTTCAAGATTCTAAGCCATACTATAACACTGATATGACTATATCTACTGCTGTAGTATTTGGCACTGAATCAACAGGTCTAACAGACTTTTGGCGGAAGGCATCAGATGCTAAGATAATAATACCTATGTTGGGACGTCTGGATTCACTAAATATCTCTGTTTCTGTAGCTATATTGAGTTATGAAGCTGTAAGACAAAGACTTAGTCAGAAATAACTTTATATTAAAAGACTTAATAAATATTATATTATGAAACTTGGTTTAATTGGATATCCTATATCTCATAGTAAGAGTCCAGCATTATTTAAAAAGGCAAATCCGAATTCTTCATCTACATATGATCTTATAGAAACTCCATCTTTTGATGAGGCTTTCGAGAGATTTATGACCGAGTACGATATTATAAATGTAACTGCCCCTTTTAAAGAGTTGGCATTCGCTAAGGCAGACATTAAAGAAAAAGGATGTGAGAGAATCGGTGCCACGAATTTATTGATTAAAAAAGAGGGTAAGATTTTAGCCTATAATACTGATAAAGATGGGGTGAAGATTTGTCTTAAGGACTGTATGGCAGAAAACAGATTAGCTCGTGAAAATTATAAGAGGGCTCTTATAGTTGGTTGCGGGGGTGCTGCTATGGCTGCTGCAGTAGCTTGCCAGGAGATGGGATTTGCGGTTACGATAACTAATAGAAATTTGGAGAAGGCAGTAAAATTCGCAGAGAGAATTGGTGCCAAGAGTTCAGCATTGCCACAGATAATAGAAAATATAAGAGCGAACGACATTATAATATATGCTCTTCCGATATGTTTAAATGAGATTAAAGATCTGGATTTCGAGGATAAGATAGTGCTAGAGGCTAATTATAGAAATCCGAGTATCTCAAGTAAAAATGCCCAATATTATATCAAGGGCGATAAATGGTTACAAGCACAGGCAGATGCCATGTATGATATAATTAATGTGTCGTTTTGATACACATTAAATGTACTTGTATGGGGGAATGAGCTATGTTGTGTTTTGAAATGTGTGCTATAGGTAATGAAACAGCGTTTTGAGTGCACAACATAGCCATTTATTCCTATTCTAGTTCAAAAAGTTTTTGTAAACTTATTTGAATTACACATTGAATAGAAGTATTCGTGGAATGAATTGTTTTCTGTCAATTCTGGATGAAAAGAAGTGGCGAACATATTGTCTTGTCTAACAGCTACGATGTTTCCATCTACTTTACATAGAACTTTTACATTTTCTCCAACAGATGTTATGTATGGAGCTCTTATAAATACCAAAGGAATTTCTTCGTTTGATATCTCCGGAATTAATACATCTGTTTCAAAACTGTCTATCTGAGTTCCATAAGCATTTCGTTTTACGACTATATCCATTACATTAAGGTAAGAGATAGTATCATTTTCTAACTTTTTAGCTAGTAATATCATACCTGCACAAGTACCCCAAACTGGCATTCCAGAAAGAATTTTATTTCTGAGTGGTTCCATCATACCAGTACTTTTTAAAAGTTTTCCAATGGTAGTACTTTCTCCACCTGGTAAAATTATACCGGACAAATCATCAAGCTGCTCTGGATATTTCACTATCACAGCTTCGACGCCTAATTGCTCTAGACGGTATTGATGTTCTACGAAGGCTCCTTGAAATCCTAAAATACCTATTTTCATAATTTTGGGACTACCAACCACGTTCTGCATATTTATCTTTCAATGTCTCCATCTCTAGACCTGGCATAGCTTCTCCTAAATCTTCAGATACTTCTGCTAGTTTTTTAGGATCATTGAAGTATGTCGTAGCTTGAACGATAGCTCTAGCACGTCTCTCAGGATCAGATGATTTGAAAATTCCAGAACCAACAAATACTCCTTGAGAACCTAATTGCATCATTAATGCTGCATCAGCAGGAGTAGCTATTCCACCAGCTGCGAAATTAACTACAGGTAATTTGTTATTATCATGTACATATTGAATTAAATCGTATGATGCGCCAAATTCTTTAGCGATAGACATTAATTCTTCTTGTCCAGCATTGACTACACGTCTGATATCTTCATTCATCTGACGCATATGAGTAACTGCTTCTACTACATTACCAGTTCCAGCTTCTCCTTTGGTTCTGATCATGGCAGCTCCTTCTCCTATACGGCGTAAAGCTTCTCCTAAATTACGTGCTCCACATACAAATGGTGCTTTGAAAGCTTTTTTGTCTATATGATATTCTTTATCTGCTGGTGTTAGAACTTCACTTTCGTCTATAAAATCTATTCCTATAGATTCTAATATTTGAGCTTCAACGAAATGACCTATTCTTACTTTAGCCATAACTGGTATAGATACTGCAGCCTGGATAGCCTTAATCATTTTAGGATCAGACATTCTCGCTACTCCTCCCTCTTTTCTTATATCTGAAGGAACTCTTTCTAGTGCCATTACTGCACATGCTCCTGCTTTTTCAGCTAATTTGGCTTGTTCGGCATCCGTTACATCCATAATAACTCCGCCTTTTAGCATCTGTGCTAAATTTTTGTTTAATTCATATTGTTTCATATTCTTTTTTTTTAATCTATTTAGATTCTTCTCTCATATTAGGTTGTTCAAGATTCCAGTTATGAGTTTTGTCCTCTTTTTTCAACCATAAAGCTATAACTAATGCTAATAATCCAAATACTGTAAATATAATCATTGGAATAGTATAATTATAGTGTGCTCCATTATTTAATGCAGGATCTACCTTGCTATATTTATCAAGTACCCATCCTATTAGTAATGGAACTCCTGCTAATCCCCAGTTTTGAATCCAGAAAATTAGAGAATATGCTGTACCTAACTGTTGCTCAGGAATAATTTTTGGAACTGATGGCCACATAGCAGATGGGACTAATGAGAAAGCTATACCTAGTATAAATACAAGTATGCCAGCTATTAATGGACTAGATAAACTTGGTATAGAGAACATAGCATGTACGAATATCAGCATCACTGTACCTATAATCATTATAGTAGCTCCTTTACCTTTTTTATCATATATTGCCCCGAATATTGGTGTAAAAACTAATGTTCCCATAGGAAGTATAGAAGGAATCCATCCTGCTATCTTAGGATCCATACCAAATTTGTTAACTACCAGGTCAACTGCGTATGCTAAAAATGGGAAAACTGCAGAATAGAATAATACACATAATAGAGCTATCATCCAGAAACCTTTATTTGTTAATATTTTTCCTATATCAGATATTTTAAATTTATCTTCTTCACTTACTATTACTGTCATACCATCTTCTTCTGCCTCTTTATCATATTTCTTATCCATTACGATAAAAACTAGGAATGATAGTAATCCTATACATAAAGATATAAGACCTAGCAATACTGGAGCAGGTATGTCTGGATGAAGTTCGCTACCGAAATGTATAGCTATTGGAATTGGTAAGATCATAGCGAAAAAAGTACCTACACGAGCTAAAGCTACTTGTACTCCCATGGCTAAAGCCATTTCTTTTCCTTTGAACCATTTGACTATTATTCTAGTAGCAGTAATTCCAGCTATCTCTACACCTACAGCATAAATAGCATAACCAATACATGCTAAACCAACTTGCATAGAATGACCAAATAAAGTAGAACCTTCTGGGAAGGTAGTAGAAATCGCATAATATTTTAAAGCGACTCCTAATATCATTAATATAGTTGACATTAAACCTGTCAAACGGGCGCCTAATTTATCAAGGATAATACCTCCTAAAATTAGCATTAAGGCGAATATATTTAACCAGCCATATGAAGACCTAAAAAATCCGAAATCTGTACTAGACCATCCGTTTTCTGTTTCAAGTAATGTTTTAAGTGGAGATAAAACATCGGTTAGGTAATATCCAAACATCATAGTAAGTGATATTAGGATTAGTACCATCCAACGAGCGCCAGCGCTATCTCTAAGCCTTTTTTGTAAATTTTTTACCATTAGATTTATTTATTTAGTTAATTTAAATTTTTCATAAAAATCAAGGCCAAAGGTAAGAATAATTTTTATGTATCAGGCATTAGTGAATGCATTTTTCGATTGTCGATAAATTTATTTTCTAAACTCATCTAAAAGTTTTACCTTAGCGACTTGTATTGTGGTATGTATTTATACCTATATATATAATACATTTTATAAAAAAATAATTAGGAGGAAAGGTAAGATATGGCATTAAACAAAGTAATGTTAATTGGTAATTTAGGAAAGGATCCAGAAGTAAGACATCTAGATTCAGGTATTGTCGTGGCAAGTTTTTCAATAGCTACGACTGAACGATATAAAGATAGAAATAGTGGGGAGCTAAAAGAAAATACCGAATGGCATAATATTGTTTGCTGGAGACGATTGGCTGAGACTGTAGAAAAATATGTCCATAAGGGTTCTCAGATTTTTATTGAAGGTAAGCTTAGAACTCGTTCTTATCAAGATAGAAATAATCCTACTGTTACTCGTTATACGACTGAAGTAGTAGCAGATAACATTCAACTGTTAGGTCGTAGGTCTGATACTAATGCTGGTACAGGAAATTATACTCCTAATAATTATCAGAATAATAATACACAGAGTAATTCTTACCAGGGAAACAGTTTCCATAGCAATAATAATCAGGGAGGAACTCAGTTTGGAAATGCAGCTTCTACGCCGCCGCAGGTAGCGCAGCAGAAGAATGTTCAGCAGAATGCTGGACAAATGAATGCTGCACAGACGAATCAGAACATTGCCACGAATAATAACATCGATTATAATTCTGAGGAGCCTGATGATCTTCCATTTTAATTAAGAATAACAAATTTTAAATATAAGATAATGAAAATTGATGTAGTTTTAGGTTTACAATGGGGAGATGAAGGTAAAGGTAAGATAGTTGATGTTCTTGCTCAAAATTATCCTGTCGTCGCTCGTTTTCAAGGTGGTCCAAATGCTGGACATTCACTTCATTTTGAAGGAACTGATTTTGTTCTTCATTCTGTTCCTTCTGGTATATTCAGAAAGGGAAGTGTTAATATTATTGGTAATGGTGTCGTTTTAGATCCAGTAATTTTTAGAAAAGAGTGTTCTGATCTTGAAAAACTAGGTGTCCCTGTTAAAGAAAGAATTTGTATCTCTAAAAAGACACATTTGATTCTTCCTACTCATAGACTTTTAGATGCTGCTTACGAGGCTGCTATGGGTAAAGGTAAAATCGGCTCTACACTTAATGGTATAGGACCTTGTTACACAGATAAAACAGGAAGAAAAGGTTTACGTGTTGGAGACACATTGGCTGATAATTTTAAAGAAAGATTTAATGCCTTAAAATCTAAACATGTTGATATCCTGAATCAATATAAATTCGAGTGTAATCCTGAAGAAAATGAAGCTAAATGGATGGACGCTATTGAATATCTTAAAGAATTTAAGATCGTAGATGGTGAATATTTAGTAAATGAGACTCTTTCAAATAATAAAAAAGTATTAGCAGAAGGTGCTCAAGGTTCTTTATTAGATGTTGATTT
>JBAYDV010000072.1:0-10766 GCA_041668045.1 Bacteroidales bacterium
ACTAATAGAGATATTAACATCGTATGGTTTTAATTCTTTGTTAATTTTATCAATTACTTTTCTGGTACGATGAGATAAATCAATCAGATTAGATTCTGAATCATTTCTAAGAGAGATAGTGATAGCATCTCTTCCATTTATTCTAGAATAAGAAGTTTCTTCTTTTAGTCCGAAATATACATTCGCTATATCCTTAAGAAAAATAGGGCCCTGGGCTACAACTATATTTTTTAAATCTTCAACTTTAGAATATGGTGCACTTACATGTATAAAATAATTTTTATTATTATGGTCTATATATCCAACAAAAGTTTTTTCCTGAGTGTTTTGTTGTAATATATTAGCTATTTTATTCGGAGTTAAATTTAAAGCATCACATTTATCGTTATCGAGTTGAATCTCAATGGCTTTCTCACGTCCTCCATATATTTCTGCCGCAGCTATACCGTCTATATTCTCAATGTCTTTTATGACTTTTTCATCGATAATATTTCTTACTCTATCTATCCCTCCTTCTCCTGTTACTTTCAAAGTCATCAATTGGTTTTTCATCTGGTCAAGATTCACTTTTTGAACAGATATAGTATAGTTATCAGGAATATTTAAGGCAGTTTCCTTCATCTTCTCTTGAAGTTTCAGAGAAGCTATTTTGAAATTTACATTGTTTTTAAAACTAATTTGAATATTTGAATATCTAGAATTTATAGTAGTACTAATTTTATCGACTCCTGAAATAGAACTGATCGCTCCTTCTACAGGAATAATGGCTTCTGATTCTATGATAGCAGGTGACATATCTTGGTTAGAAGATACCCTTACGAAAAGAATAGGAAGTTCTGCATTAGGTAATAATTCTACTTTTAGCTGTTTATAAGAGAAAAGACCTAGAAAGGTCAATGCTATAAACAGCATACATATAGTGATTTTCTTTGATATAGTGATATTCATATCTAATTAATCCCTTCTTTTTAATAATTTTTGTTTAGTGTTTTCTAAAACATAATATACGCAAGGTATTACTATTAAACTCATTAAGGTGGAAGTAATCAAACCTCCGATAACTGCTATTGCCATAGGAGACCTTAATGACGTAGCTTCTCCAAAACTAAAAGTTAAAGGAAGAAGTGCTAAGATGGTAGTAGCTGTCGTCATTAAAATAGGTCGGATTCTTTGACCTCCAGCTTCTACAATAGCTTCTGAAAGTGATAGTTTAGTAGCCTTTAATTGATTCGTCCTATCTACTAATAAAATAGAATTATTAACAGCTATACCTGCTAGCATTATAACACCAATTAATCCCATTATATTCATTGAATGCCCCGTTATTATAAATAATAAAACAGCGCCTACCCCTGCTAAAGGAATGGTTAATAAAATAGTGAAAGGATGAAGTAAAGATTCAAATTGAGAAGCCATAACCATATAAACTAAGACAATGGATAATAGGAGAGCAAGTATAAGACTTGAAAGAGATTTCTGTCTCATTTCTTCTTCTCCTGTAACTTTTATTGAATAATTTTCAGGCAAATTAATATTTGCTATTTCACTATTTATTCTTTTGGCTACTTTATCAAGTGATTCATCTCCTCGAATATCAGCATTTATTTTGCAAATTCTATGTTGATTTCTTCTAAGTATCTCTTTAGGAGCATAAGCGAAATCCAAATTCGCTATTTCTTGAAGAAGAAAGCTTTTATTTCCTTGAGTTATCGTTATATTCTTTAATTCTTCAAGAGATGTTTTAGGAAGTTTGATAATTATATCCTTCATCTCTCCGAAAGATTCTATTTTACCAGCATTTCTACCTTCAAGATAATCCTGTATTTGGCTAACTATAGTAGTAGCGGTAATATTATTAATACCTGCAATTTCTCTTTTAAGAGAAATATCTATTTCCGGAGCACCCTTTTCATTACTAGTAGTAATATTTCTTAATATAGATAAATTTGAAATTTTAGCGACTACTTCATTTGATATAGTATCTAGTTTATCTAAATCATCACCTTTTATCTCTATTACTATAGGAGAACTTTCATCATTAAATAATGTCGTTAAATTATTATCTTCATTCTTAAAAGTAACATCGAATGATTGACTCTCTTTAGCTAGGTTGGTTATTTGAGCTATTATTTGACTCATTCTATGGTTGCCCTTAGGTAGGATAACTTTTATACTGGCTGAGTTTTCTCCTTCTAGAACATCACCTTTATCTGCACTATTACTTCCTATGTGTGAGTATATTACAGTGGAAGAATCTTGTGCTATATTGTATATATATTCTTCAAGAGTCTGTACAGTGGTAGCTGTTCTTTCTAATCTAGTACCTTCCGAAAGTTTAACTTTCATGCTTACTACATTGCCATTCAGAGACGGCATAAATTCAGTTCCCATTAGAGGAAGTAGAAGGAATGTAGCTATCAAGATAGCTGTAGATATAGCTATAACTAACCATTTATGAGTTAAAATCCTTTTCAGAAATTTCTTATATTTTGTGAATTCGATGGCTTTAGATTTAGATACTTTTTGTTTAGATGTTTTATTCCTGTAAAAAGTATTATAAAGCGTTGGAATTACGAAAATGGCTACAAGTAATGATGATACAAGGGAGAAAGTTACGGTCCATGCCTGGTCTTTAAATAATTCTCCAGAGGCTCCATGTAAATATACGATAGGAAGGAATACTACGATCGTAGTAAGAGTTGAGGAAATAATAGCACCAGCTACTTCAGATGTTCCCCTTACTGCAGCATCTTTTACAAGAAGACCCCTCTCTCTATTTCTAAATATACTTTCTATAACTACTATCGCATTATCAACTAACATACCAGCTCCAAGTGCTAAACCTCCTAAGGTCATAATATTTAGACTCAGACCTGTAAAATACATTAAACTAAAAGTAGCTATTATAGAAATTGGCATAGCTAATGAAATAATCAATGTCGTACCTGCAGCTCTTAAGAAGAAAAATAAGACTATAACAGCTAGTAAAATACCTATGAGAGCTCCACTTTTTACTTCATTAATAGAATTCTCTATAAAAGAGCCTTGGTTACTAACCATTTTAAGTTTATATCCAGGAAGAGATTTCTCGATAGATATTAATTCATCCTTTACTCCATTAACTGCTTTTACAGTGTTATATTCTCTTTCTTTATATATTGATAAACCTATGCATCTTTTACCATTCAATCTTACTATGCTATTAGGCTCTGCATTTTCATATGTAATATTTGCTACTTCTTTTAAATAAATAGGAGCCTTCCATATATTACGAGTGCTAGTGTTTTCTGTTTGATTAATAATAGGCTTATAACCAACTATTAAATTTTGGAATGCTTCGATATCTATTAATGAGGTTTGACCCTTGACGAGATAATTAATGCCCATATCACTAACTCTTCCACCTGAAATTACTTTATTATTATTTTCAATAGTGGAGGCTATTTGGTCAACACTTAGTCCAAAAGCTTTTAACTTATATGGGTCAGTCTTAATAGCAAGAGTATTATATTCGGCACCAGAGATAGTAACTTCTGCTATTCCATCTACTCTTATAAGATCTGTTCTAATATAATTTTCAGCTATTTTTCTTATATCAGACATGTCGTTTACATCATCATTATATAAAGCGACCTGAGCGACTGGATCTGAATTCGGGTCATGCTGAGTGATAGTTATATAATCAATTTTAGAATTTTGAAGAAATGGATTTATAGCTTTTTGCAAATCTATATAAGCATCATCCATATCTTTTGACCATGCATATTCTACTGTGATTCTAGCAGAACCAGAATGTATCTCTGAAGATACATTTGTAACTTTATTCTGTCTAACAGCCATAGCTTCAATCTGTTCGACATAATTCTTTTCAATGTCTTCAGGTGGCCTTTCTCCAATCTCTAATTCAATAAAGAGTTTGGGATTATTGATGTCTGGAAGTAAATCAACTCCTAAACGATCATATGATATTTTACCAAGTAATAATACCGCGCAGACTATCATTAATATAGTAACTGGATTATCTATGGCAAATCTTACGATTTTCTTCATTATCTGTTTACCTTAATGTTACTATTATCTTTTAAAGTTTCGTATCCTTTCGTAATAATGTTATCCCCGAATTTTAGTCCAGAAAGAACTTCAACATAATTTTCATCTTCTAATCCTGTTTTTATATAACGAACCTTAGCTTGATTTTTATCGGCTATAAATACATACTTTCTATTACGTTGAGTCATGACTATTTCTTTAGGTATAACTATAGTAGATGTGTGGGTTTCTACTAATATATCAGCCTTAATGAACATTCCAGGTCTAAGCATTAGTTTAGAATTGTTAATAAGTATTTTACTTTTATAAGTTCTTGTTTCTAGACTAATGGCAGGAGAAATTTCGGAAATTACTCCTTTCAGGGTGTCATTTGGTATGGTATAATGAGTAATGTTTACATGCTGTCCAGTCTTTATTTGATTAATGGTACTTTCTGGAAGATTACATTCTATAAGAAGATGTGTATAGTCCATAACTGAAAAAATATCTTGACCCTGGTCTATTTTAACATTTTGAGTAAAATATGGTAAATCTGTAATAATTCCAGAAATAGGAGTACTTATAGACATCTTTTTTAGGTTGATGATAGCATTATCATAACTTGTCTGAGCATTCATGACTTTAACTTCATTTTGACGTAATTCATTGAGAGTAACTCCACCTTTTTCATATAAAGCTTTCTCTTTTATCTGTTCTTGTTTCGCTAGTTGAAGATCTAATTTTTTAGCTTCTACACCTGTTTGATTAACATAAGCTTCATCTTCTAATTTGACTATAACTTCATCTTTATAGACTTTATCCCCAAGTTTATATTGCTGGTGAGTTCTAGGATTTATTTGTAAGATGTAATTACCTTGAATCTCTGATTTTAAAGATGCTTCTTTGATAGGTAGTGCACTACCGTAAGTGTTGATATATTTACTTATGTCTCTTTTAGTTAATTCTTGTATATATACATTTGTAGATATATCATTAGAATTCATATTAACATTAGAATTACATGAGTAAAAAGTGAATAACGAAGAAAAGCATATCACAGATGCTAATAGAATATGATTGAATTTATTAATATTATTTTTCATGGGAATTATATTTTTTGTCTAAATTATCTAAATCTTGAATAGGAACAATAGCTTCATTTTTCTCAAAATCGTATAAAGAAAGAATTTTAAGATTCAATAATTCTAATTTATAATTAATAAGAGCTTGAGAATAAGATATTTTTTTATTGGAAAGTTGAGTTTGGTATTGATTCATATCCATACCTGATAAATCTCCTTGTCGATATTTTATCAAATTTAAATCATAAGTATATTGTGCATTCTTAACACTTTGTTTAGCGATATCAATCTGACGAGATAAATTCTCTAGATTTCTAGCAACTTCTCTAATATTTAATTCTATATCAATTAGTTCTGATTTGCCCTGGACTTCATTAATCTCAATGGACTTTTGTTGGGCCGCTATTCTTGCTTTTTTTTCACCCCAATCAAAGATAGGGACAGAAAAGGTTAGAGCTATAGCAGGACTTGTAGTAGGAGTGTCATATATATTAGAAAAATCTCTATGATTTCCAGTAACACCAATTGATAAAGATAAATCTCCTTTAAATTCATTTAATGCGCGAGTTTTAATTAATTGTTCTTCTAATTGTTTAGTCGTAATTTCTCGCTGTCTTAATTCAAGTCTAGAATCTAAACCATGTTGAATGGCTTTTTCCAGACTAATATTTACTTTATTAGTTATTATAGTGGAGGTAACTTGTAAATCCTCATTTAGAGGGATACCAAGACTCTTTTTTAGATTATCTTTAGCATTCTCTAGAGTTACTTTTTTTTCTTCTAAAGAAGATTCTGCAGATGAAAGATTTATTTCAGCTTGAAATAACTCTTCTTTAGCTGCTAAATCAGCATCTACCTTACTTTTAATTATACCATAATTATCACTTGCATTCTTATATTCTACCTCAGATATTTCTAGTTTACTCTGAGCCATATAGACATTGTAAAATTGAGTGCTAATTTGTTTTTCTGTTTCTAATTTTTGAAGAGCATAACTAATATTAGCATTCTCATAATCATATTTTATGTCTTGCATCTCCATTTTCTGTGTATTATAAGTAAAAAGAGGCTGCGTGAACTGTAAATATAGATCATTTGTAAACGATTTATTATTATTCTCTATATCACTAACAGTAGAATTATTATTTTGCCATCCAAATTTATTTATTAGAGATACAGTACCATCAGTCCAAGGAATAGGTTGTTGTATTTTTAATGTACCATTGGTCGAAAAATTTTCATTGGTGTACCATTGAGATAATCTATTATCAAATTTTCTATTTTTACTATAAGATATAGGTGATAAACTTAAAGAAAATTGAGATTTCATAGAAGCTTGTTGAGCGATAAGAATCTGTCTATATTTAAGCAAATTAAGATATGAAGTTTTCAGATCTGGACTATTTTCTCGTGCTATCTCCAATGCTTTATCGATAGTCAGAACATGTTGAGCCATCATATTAGAGGAACAACATATACTCAATATAAAAATTAGTATTTTTTTTGACTTCATTAGTTATATAATATTAACAAGTTAATAATTAGTTTCTTTTAATAGTTAGTATCTCTTTTTTCAGCTTTTACGGCATCTGCTATTACAGTACGTAAATTGGTTTTATTATTTAAGGTTACAGTTACAGTGTCAGCATCAAAATAATAAGTTCCCAAAAGTGTCCATCCTTCAACTTTTTTGATTTTTAAATATGCTGCTTCATCATTACCTAAATAATGAACATTAAATTTATATTCGCCATTATCTTCATTCCTACGCCAATAAGATTTTATTTTAGAAACGAAATAATATAAATCATAACGCCCTTTCTCTTTAATAGGAATCTTCCAAGTGGCTGTCTTAGTCCCATTTCCCTTCTTTACTACATATGCAGAACGAATATTTTCTCCATAAAAGTTTTCATTAGTAGTAAGTCTCCAATTAATTGGAGTGCCTCTCCATCCTATGCCTTGATATTTATATTTACTTTTTTCATATTTATCAAGCATTTTAGGAAATATTCCTTCTAAATCAGGTTTTGAAATGCTAAACAAAGTAGAATCTTCATTATCTATGATTATTTCATTTTGAGAATTATAAGATTCAGCAGGATAAAATATTATAGTATCCTTGTCTGTAATTCTTCCTTTTTTACGGATTAAATTTGATGCTCTTTTAGAAATAAGGGCAGGTAAATTTTTCGAAATTCCAGTATTTATGGATACTTGTCTTGGAAACTCATCCCATAAAGTAATATATTCTTTAGCTGTATGAGCTGGAATGAATAACACTTTATGTTGACGTGGGTCCTCTATTTTGTTTTTAGTTTCTATTTCTATTAAAATATAACCATCTATATCAGAAATATTAGAGATTCTAATCTTTAGAACATAAGTTTCTCCATCTCTACCTTGTATATGTGTAATTCTAGCATTTCCAATATCATAATAAGGAAGAGGAACTTTAGAGTTAAAATCTTTAAGATTAGAATAAAGCTGAGTACCAGCTTCATCGTCTATCTTTTTTATTAAATCGCTAAAATCAATATTGGAAAATTTGCTATCATCCATTATTTTACGAACTAAATCATAACTAGCTTGATATCCTATTTTTTCTTGAAGAGGATACATTAAATGACGCATTTTGGCATCAACAAGATAATCTATTATATCATGATAATCTTCGTTAATTAGTAAATCATTAAGATTATATTCATTCAATAAAAGATTTGCTTTCTCATTTCTAGTAATGCCAGCCATACGTCTTTCAAAACGATTATCATTTTGTTTCTTTTGAATAAACAATTCCATTCCTCTATTTACAATAGGGGCTGTAGGATAAGAAATATTATATTTGTAATCGTATAGTTGAGGCAATAAGTAATAGGGATTAGAATTCGTTTTGTACTCTTGAGATTGATTCTCTCCAATTTGTATATTAATACCACTTCTTGCTGCATCATAACTTGACCTGAGAAACATATACTCTAATTTCCATTTTAAAAAATTGTATGTCAGCGTAGTATCATTTGCATTTTTATCTTGACCCCATCTTTTATTTTGGTAAATATATTGATTTACATCCATACTCATGTGTAAACTCATTTCCGGATAAAATACCAATTCAGGTTGAAGTTGATCCTGAGCCAAAGTCCAAGTATGTTGATAACTATTAAAAGATGCAGGAACTTCCACCATTGAGAATCGTTTAAAAGGATATTCTAATTGACTGCTACTTTCCACTTTTTGACGAGTTAAACGTATTAAAGCTGGAATTGAATCTCTAATCTTATCAATTGATTTTTCCAGGAAATTATGACCTTTAAAATAATTAATATAATAATCAGTACTATCAACAGTGATTTTAGTTTCTTGATAATCTCCAATGGTTAACGATATATCTTTCAATTTTTCTTCTGGAGTAAACTGGAAAGAGTTATTTAAGCTGTCTTTATGGCAATAACCTTGAGAGATCGCCTTAAGGTTCGGTAGAGGATGGACATTTAAGTGGTACTGACTAAAAAAAGATTTCTGCCATTTAGCAGATGTGCTGCTAAATGTAGTACCCGCCCTAGGATACCAGCATATTTCAGGTGTATATAAAAGAAAATTCTTTTCTTGAAAACAAAATTTAGTGTCAAAAGAAACAGTATTAGAAGACTGTTTCTTATAAAAACGTTTATTTCCGATATCCAGATAGGCGAAATCATTTAAGGCACTTCCACTATAACTAAATTTAATAGAAACAGGAGTATCCTTAGGCAGAATCTTGGGATATACTATCTTAATAATCTGTTTATATCTCTTATATTTTATATTTGGAATGGATGATGAAATACTAGTTATATTAAAACCGGGATTTAAAGAAAAAACGAAAGTCGAATCAGCTAATCTCGTATGACCTTGTATTTTTACATTAGCATTTATTCCATCAGTAAGCTGTGTGACATCTATATCGTAATAATCTATTCCTATAGTAGAACTAGAAGTATATTTATTGTTTAAATCAATATATTCTCGTCTATTATTATTCATTTTACTATAATGAGAGAGATAAGAAAAAGATAAAAGACCACCTATAACTATGAAAATAATTCCCATAGCTGTCCATTTATTTTTAGAATTTCTCGCATTGGAAAGTCTGGCGAATAAAGAAATAGTAAGAAATATAAAAGCAAAACCTAAAATTAGATAAAGAGACCTCTGAATTATAATTAGCTTAAGATTAGAAAATCCTACTATAGTAGATTTATATATAGGCATATTATAAGACATATAATCAAGCAAATAATGGAATTTATCTGCTAAATAAAAAAGGGTTACACCTATATAAGATAATAAAATAAGAAACGTTAATGCTTGATTTTTAATAATCATCATTATGAAAGTCGAAAATCCTATAATAAAAGTCAGAGTTGGGACTGAGATAATGACGAAGTAAATAAAATATGATAGTACATCAACAGAAGAATCCTTCCCAACTAAAGCGAAAATAGCTGTTAGAAAAAGTATTAAAAAATTTAATTGAAAAAAGACTCTAAGATTTCCCCATATTTTTCCAAATACATATTCAGCATTACTTAAAGGGCTAACATAAAAAACCTCTGAAGTATCTAACTTTTTATCTCTTTTTAAAAAATCAGAAGCCAGAAATATCGCTATAATAGCTTGAATGAGATTTATGGCAGCTAAATTGAAATATGGAATAGTAGATGGGACAGCTTTCAGTACCCATGCATCTGATCCAGCAGGAAATACCAGCATCGAAAGATTCAGCATGATATTGGTAAATACAATAATAGAGGCGAATATCTTAAAATACCAACTTCTTTTTAATAATATGCTTTCATACCTTGAAACGTCTTTTATGTGTCTAAAAAATCCCATAGTTAAGCTTTCGTCCATTTATTAAGATTATGTTCCATAAAATATACATATGCATACTCGAGATTAGGAGTAAATGGCTCAGCATCATATCCACTAATACTATCAGCTACTACGAACACTTCCCATCCTTTACCATAAGGAATAGTAGCGATTATTGGATATTTCTTTTCAATTTCATTTAACTGACTATTCTCTATTTTTAATTTCCATGCTTTATTTTCTACTTTCTTCAGCATATCTTCAGGAGTTCCAAAATATGCTATCTCACCTTTATCAAGTAAGGCCATGCTATTACATGAACTAGAAATGTCTCCAACTATATGAGTTGATAATAAAATAGTAGCATTCTGTCCACTAACTTCAGAAAGAATATTTCTAAACCTAATTCTTTCTTCAGGATCTAATCCTGTAGTAGGTTCATCGACTATTATAACTTTTGGCTTATGAATAAGAGCTTGTGCTATACCTAATCTACGTTTCATTCCTCCAGATAGATTATTAGCGTATCTATTTCTAGCCTCAAAAAGGCCTACTTTCTCTAACATTTCATCTACAGCTTCTTTTCTTTTTCTAGTATTATTCATACCAGATAATCTAGCTGCATAGTCTAGAAATTCATAGGTTTTATATTTAGCGAAAAAACGAAAATCTTGAGGTAAATAACCAAGCAATTTCCTAATTTCTTTTCTATCTTTTATTAAATCATGACCATAAATTTCTACTGACCCCGAAGTAGGTTCTAATAAAGACACTAGAATCCTCATTAACGTTGATTTA
>JBAYDV010000073.1:0-10570 GCA_041668045.1 Bacteroidales bacterium
ATAATATAATCATAAGTTTCTTGTACTGTAGCTCTTGGTTTATTGGCAGTATCAAGATTATCTTCTCTTATTATTATACCAGGAGTTGAAGCATTAGCAGCACTATAAGGTTTTGCATATAATCTTACTAGATTATGCATAGCAAATGCTTTCAAGAATAGAGCTTCACCTTTAATACGATCTACTAGTGCTGACTCTTCTTTAAGATTAGCTACTGATAACGCTACATTAGCACTATAAATTATTTTATAATTATTTATCCAAAATGAAGTAATATTTTCAAGACCTGGATTACGTTCTGGATATCTGAATATCATGTTTAAGTTATCTTCAGTCTGATAACCATAAACTACATCGTCAGAAGCGAAATCACTCATCTGGTAATATTGTCTTAAATACCAGGTATTATCAGACTGTCCTTCTTGATAATCTTTCAATACGGCATAGCATCCATTAATGATACCTATAAGTCCATCACTTGAATTAGCCATCTGATCGCCTGTAAGAGAATCAGAAGGTGCTATATCTAAATCGCAGCTAGACAGCAAGCTTATACTGAAAAATGCGCAAATTATATATATTAGATAATGTTTCATTTTATTTATTAATTAAAAGGTTAATTTTACTTGTAGAACATATTTTCTAGTATTAGGATATCTATAAGAAGCATCAGCACTTAACATACCTGGTAAAGAATATAATGAAGGTGCTATTGAAACCTCAGGATCTCCACCCCATACATTAGTTAATGTTAATAAATTATCACAAGATAGTCCTAATGAAACTCCATATTTACCAGTTAATTTTTTAGGTATATCATAAGTTACTGAGACATTTCTTAATTTAAAATAGCTTCCATCTACTAAAAAGCCAGAATGAGTAATAAAAGCAGAAGCATAAGTAGGAGCTCCTATAGTAGCTTCATCACCCGGTTGTTTCCATAAAACATCTTCATCAGATGGTTTAAGAGAACCTTCAACGAATAAAGAAAGGTTACTTGCTCTTCTTCTTCCATATAATTTATTGCCCCATACGAAACTACCTGTTGCGCTTAATGTTATATTTTTATATTTAAGTGAAGTAGAAAAACCACCTTGCCATGGAGCTAATGCTGAACCTTTCTCTGAAGTAAATCTAGCACTTGCATAATCATCTGTTATATTACCATCTTCATCTATATATTGTAATTTTCCAGTTTCAGGGTCTATTCCTTTATATTCTTTCAAATACCAAGTATATAGAGATGCACCATCCTCATAAACTTGTGTTACACCATATTGGTCAGAAGAGTAAATTTTATCTCCTTTAAATCCAGAAAGTTCATTATAATTATATGAGATAGAAAAATCTGCATTCCACAAGAAATCATGAGTCTTAATAATATCAGCAGATATAGAAAAATCAAAACCAGTATTCTTATCAGAGCCTAGATTCTGCCATTGAGCATCAAATCCTCCTGATGGTGGTAAACTCTTATAGACTAATAAATCATTTGTAATATTATAATAATAATTAGTATTAATAGTAAATCTATCGAACAAAGTAAATTCTAATCCTAGATTAGTTTGTGTAGTTTGCTCCCATTTTAGATCTGGATTAGCCATTTGTGTAGCCAAAGCTGCTATATTACTATTATACTGAGTACTATAAGCGAAAGATTCTAGATATTTAGAAGCACCTATATCCTTCATACCAGTTATACCCCAACTTGCTTTTAATTTTAAATCAGTAATAAAATCAATATTTTCCATAAAAGGCTCACTACTAACTAGCCAAGAACCTGATAAACTTGGGAAATAAGCTGTCCTATTATCTTTATTAAATGTAGAAGATTGGTCAATTCTAAAAGATCCAGTTAAGAAATATTTTAAATTATAATTATAATTAAACTGTGAAATTAAAGACTGCATAGCAGTTTTAGAGTTATAACCTCCGACAATAGGATTTGAAGATGTTGAATTTAAAACATATAAACCCTCTGGCAAACCTTCTCCGGAAGCAGATAATAATTCAGAACGTGAAGTCTGTGCTTCATAACCAACAAGACCACTTATTGAGTTTTTACCAAACTCATAATCAGCTTTCAACATATTAGTAGTTATACCACCATAATTAAAAGTTTGAGTCTCTGTAATATTATCACCACCTTGCATATACTCCATTTGTTTGGTTCTGTGATAATGATATTTATTAGTGCTAGCACTAATTCTATTTTGAGTTACGAAAGATAACCAATTATTAATTTTCCAATTAACCGATAAATCATAATCTAAAGAGAAAGATTTATTTTCATTTTTTAGATTATTTCCTTCAAATGCTAATAATGGATTGATTTTATCTCTATTCCAAACATCGTCAGCATCAGCGAAAGGTCGTACATTGCCATCCACATCATAAGGATTATCCCAAGGAATAGATTTAAGTAAATAATATAAAACATTATCATCCATTTCCTCACTTTTACTAGCACTTAAAGCTACATTGCTGGTTATAGTAAGAGAATTTGTAGGTCTATAAGTATTATTTGATCTGATATTAAATTGTTTGTATCCTGTATTTTCCATAGCACCATCTTCATTATAATAAGATGCACTAGCATAATATGAAATTTTATCACTCATACCAGATAATGACAAATAATAATTTTGAACTGTACCAGTTGAAAAAATTTCATCTAACCAATCAGTATCAGTATCTAAAACTGAAGCTGGAACAGAATTATTAAATTGAATATCGTCAACTATATGAGTCTCTGGATCTCTAAAATACTCTCTATAATAATTATATAATTCATTAGAATTCATATATTCAGATCTAGCAAAATCTGGTTGTGTTATACCATAAGAAGCTTTAAAGTCAAATTTCAGACCTTTCGTTTTAGCTTTTTTAGTCGTAATCAAAATAACACCACCATTAGCTTGAGCTCCGTACATACCTGTAGCTCCAGCATCTTTCAATACTGTAATAGTTTCAACATCATTAGGATCATATGCACCTCCGATTATACCATCAACCACATAAAGTGGTTCTTGAGGAGCATTCATAGAAGACACACCTCTGATTCTAATAGAAGGAACAGATCCAGGAGCTCCACTTCCACTGACAACAGATACTCCTGCTACTTTACCTTCCAACATATTACCAATATTAGGGCTAGTAACTCCTTTTAGTTTCTCTGCTGATACTACTGTCACAGCACTTGTTATTTCTTTCTTTGATTTAGAACTATATCCCATAACTACTACCTGGTCTAATAGTAAGTTATTTTCTGACATAGAAACATTAATGACTGACCTACCTGAAATAGGTATAGTTAAAGTCTTATATCCAATACAAGAAAAGATTAAAGAATCATTTGAATTTGATACTTGTATTGAATATTTACCATCCAAGTCTGAGGCTCCGCCTTCAGTAGCACCTTTGACGATAATAGTTACACCAGGGATAGATTGTCCATCTTTCGACGATGTTATCGTCCCTTTAACGTTGTGTTGAGCGTATAGTTGCCCAACTATTAGTAATAATACTAATATTAAAAAGTGTTTTTTCATCAATTTTTTGGTTAATTATTAATTGTTTTTAATTAGATTTAGTTTTACTAATAAAAAGTCGTTGAAGCGCACATTTTCCAATATTGGATTTTCAGTACTGACTTCACCTAGATTTTTATTATTATAGTAATCATATACTTGATATTTCGCATTAGGTTTCATCCCTCTGAATTCGATATTACCAGTATAATTTTCAGAATAAAAGGCATAAAATAAAGTACCATCTTTTTCTATTAGATGAGTCTCTGGCTTATCATATCCTATATCATAATAGCCAGGTACATATTGACCTTTTGATAGTTCATATTTATCATAAAGATTAAAGGCATGCTTCCATGCTTTCTCTTTACTTGGAGTAAGTAAGAAATCTTCTTTTACATAAGGATTATTTTTAGGATATGTAAATTTAGTTCCCAATACAGCTCCTATTCCAAGCTGAGTAGGAAAATCAGTCCCATTATCCATAAGCTCCACATGGTCTCCATAATAAACTGTTTTAGGTGCGATAGCTCTTAAAACATAACCTTTTGTTCTAACTTGTTCACTATTAAGAGGATCTGAACTAACGAACTTATTAGTATAAGGCATATTATAAAAGTTAAAACAACAGCCGCATGGACATAATTGAATTACTGCATCTGGTTTAATACTACGAGCAGTATCGAAAATAAGTTTAAAATATTCAGGCAATAATTGATTAGCTGCTTCAGGATTATTAGGAGAATGAGCAGGATTGTAATCTAGATTCATAGCATTTAGATGTTGACCATCCAATTTCAAGCCATCAAATCCATACTCTTTTATAAATTTAGTAACAAGTCTTTTAGTTTCAGCTATTACATCTTTATCATTAGGGGAAGCACAATAACTATCCCACCATGTAACATCATAAGGATTTCCATCTTTATCTTCTAATAGACTATTTGGATGCTCCTTCAAGAACTTAGTTCCTGGGTCTATAGCTAAAGGTGCCCACCATAATTCTGCTTTGAAACCCATTTCATGGATATGTTTGACAAGATTTATCATATCAATATCTCCATTTGGAAAACGCTCACGATTAAGACTCCAATCTCCTTCTGCTATCTGATAACCATCATCTATAGTTACCCATTTAATACCTAGTTCTTTTACTTTAGGTAAAGTGCCTAATATCTCTTTAACTGTAAATTTTCTCTCATAACCCCATGCACACCAAGCTGTTTCTAATGCCAATGATTCCGTTTCTGGCATCATTATACCTTGTTTTGACATTAAATTAGAAAAATTTCTAAGTGGCAAAAAACAATCACCTTTGAACACATGTAAAAATTCTAGAGGTGTAGTAATAGATTCTTTTGATTTAAGCATAGCAGGTTCTATAAAACCTTTTTCCATACTCATTTCAGCTATAGAAGAATCTTTAGGATAACTTACAGGAAGAGAGATAAGTTCTGCTTTAGGTGATAGACTGCCAATAGAAACTCCTGCATCTTTTCTCCATAAACATGTAACAGGAATACCCCCACCATAATCAGAATTATTCATTCCCATATAGTTTCGTTGGTAAAAGTCATTTTTTACTGGAAATATCCAAGAGGCTCTATCTTCTGTAGTCTGTCCTTGAAAAGACCAGAAACTTGGAGTATCCTCATTTGATAATAAATTGACAATATTGGTTTTAATTTTCTCCACTTCTATATCCTCAGAAGATAGATTAGTATATTTATATGATAAAACTACTGTAGAAGGAAAATTTGTATAAGTAGTTATTGTTATTTCTTTAGCTACTTTAAATCCATCCACACTTCCTTCACCATAAAAGATGTTACTCTTTCCTACTCCGAAATTATCGTCAACCTTCTTAGTCTCGATATTTTTCAGAATAAAATTACCGGCACCACCATAATTACTAAAATATATACTATCCAGGTTTGCATAACCATTAGTAATTGGGGTTAAAGCTTCATTTGATATAATTTTGAATTTCATCTGATCATTAACTACGATACTAAGATTTCCTGTGTCAATTTTTTTAGAATTAGAACAAGAAAGCGTAGTAACCGCAGCTAATATCAGCATAAAAAATTTGATATTTTTTTTCATTACTCTAGGATTTAAATATTTAAGTCTTTTCCAAAGATTTCCTTTGATAATTCTTCAACATGCTTTTTAGAAATAAACGCTCCTGTACCACCTGCAGCGGTCGTACTCACAGCACCTATCAAAGTACCTGTAACTTGACATTCCTCTATAGGAAGTCCCTTAACAAAAGCACTTATAAAACCAGCATTAAAACTATCTCCAGCACCTACCGTATCAACCACCTTACTATTTAAATTAGCAGGAAGAGAAATCAGATCTCCATTTCTAGTAATCATTTTAGAACCTTTAGAACCACACTTGATAACAGCTATATTACATACATCTTTAATCTGATCAATAGCATCATCAAGATTAGAAGATTTAGTTAAAGCCATCAATTCTTTTTCATTAGGCATAAAAACATCTATTAATGGCAATAGGTGCATATAATCGAAATTCCAGTTTTCATTAGGATCCCACTGCGTATCAAGAGAAATAGTTAAACCATTTTTCTTTAATAATTCTAAAATTTCTTTAATATCTCGATGAAGATCATCTTGCATAAATAGAGAAGAAATATGAACATGCTTAGCACGTCTTAGCGCATTTACATCTATGTCATTTATTCCCATATGATTCATTGCTCCAGGATATGTAACGTTAGCTCTATCCTCATCATAGCTAAGAACTACAGTAAGACCTGTAGAATATTTCTCAGATTCGATAAGAAAAGAAGTATGTACATTTTTGGCATTTAATGATGACTTTACAAGAGATCCGAAATTATCTTTTCCAATCATACCCATAAATGCTACTTTAGAACCAATAGAGGCAGCATTAGCAGCAAATATTGCCGTAGAGCTTCCTAAGGTAAGCAACATATCATTAGCTATAATTTCTTTTCCAATCGCAGGAAAATCTTTTATATCATTTAATATCAAATCAACATTTAATTCGCCAAGTGCTAAAATGTCTATATCTCTTTCCATTACAAATATTTATTAAGGTTAACTATATTAAATGCCACAAAATACTTATCTATATCTTTTTCTATATTAGAAAGAAGTATAGTTTCTGCATCAATACCATTATTATTTAGGTTTTCATAAAGAACACCTCTAGAGGCTAAAGTCTCTGGTTTTTGCCATATATATCTTGCACCAGTCTTTATTAGCCATTGTCTTCTCTCTGGTGTGATTGAATAAAAATCATCTTTAGATTCTCCATCATGTAACCACTTTTTCCATCTACCAGACTCCACAACAAGGTTCTCAATTACTTTAGTAATATTGGACAATATAGCTATTCTATTTTCCTCATACAATTTCTTTTCTATAGCTTCTAATTCTTCAATAGCATTATGCTCAGAAATAGTGAATTCCGGACCAACATTTGCGGCTCCCATATTGCATAAAGGATAATCCTCTGGATTTTCAACATCATCAGTATAATGACCTTTAATATAACTACCATAAGGTTTAACTTTGGCTGTTAAATCTTTAGCTACTTTAGGGTCAAAATAAGCTGTATCTAAGTCCGTACCGACTTTACCAACTATATAACATGGCCATACATCAGGGAAACCAGCATTTTTCAAACCTTCTTTAAGAAGAATCAAGAACTTATCAAAAGTAGTTTCATCAGCTAATCCACCGTGAACTTCCTCTGTACCAACCTCATAAGAAATACTTGGAAGATTATTCTCTCTTCTAAATTTCTCTACATGAGCTATAAGTTCAACAGTTCTATTAACTACTGTTTCTATTTTAATACCTTCTCCTTTAGCTAAAGTAATATCAACCGTTGGATCTACATGTATCATGTCATAACCAGCTAGAACAGCTGCTTCAAATGATTTCTTTACACCAGCCATGGCTTTTTCATAGCTCCATTTCTCTATAGATTGTTTATCTTTAAGCCAGGGTCCACCATGATCAACAGCTGCCACATATATACCAGTAAAATCATTTCTTCTAGCCTCTAATTTAAGAGTCTTAACGAAATCTGCTTGAGTCATACCTGTATATCCTCCATCACAGTCCACCTGATTAAGTGTTGCGACGAATAATATTGGTGCATTATTTCTTTTGGCTGCTCTAAAAGCAGCTTTAATTACGGCTGGAGAATTAGGACAAACTCCTAACAAGGTCATAGGCTTTTTGCCTTCATTTCTTAGATGATCGATTCTATCCATCATCGCCTCTACCTTAGGTAACATAATCTTTCCCATTTTATTTTTTATTAATATTTATAAATTTTTACACCATCAACTACTCTATGAATAGTTCCTGAAACAGATGGGCTATCAGGATTAAAGCCATTTTTTACAGAAAAACTATATCCTAACATTTGTCCGATATGCACAAATGGAATATATTTATATTCATTTTCTGCTAAAGATGAAGGAGTAGAATCATTTATCTGAAGATCAACATTTTTCAATAAATCTTCTGATAATTTTTCTCTTGACAATACTATCTGAGCAGCTGGTTTATGTTCAACATTTACCTGTTTAAATAAATCCATCTCATATTGGCGAGTATATTCATCGTCGGAGAACAAATAAACTACAAGGGTATTTTCTTTAATTACTGCTTTTGGTCCATGTCTTAATCCCATAAAAGAATCATAAGAACATATAATTTTTCCATCTGTCATTTCCTGAAGTTTCAAATGACACTCTCGAGCCAAACCTTTTAATGGACCAGTACCAAGAAAAACAGCTCTTTCTATTGGTAAATTAGCTATTCGTTCTATGCCTTGATTAATATCTTTATCATTCAAAATATTACTTGAGAACTTAGACATTTCCTCTACATTGGCTTTTTTACTATCTATATTTTCGATATCCTTTAATAGTAATCCAGCTAAAGTCATAGAAGTAAAACTACTAGTCATAACTAAACTCACATCATTAGTTTGATCAGGAAGCACTATAACAACGGTATTATCCATACCAGTTTCTTTAGCCAATGCACCATTTTTATTACAAGTGATAATGATATGAAAAGGATCTTTACAGAATTTATTAATAACATTATAGGAAGCTACGCTTTCAGGACTATCTCCAGAACGCCCAAACGATACGTCAACAAGTTTTGTCGTTTTATCTAGATAAAACTCAGGATTAGTTATGATATCTGTAGTAGGCACAGATCTTACATTTGTATATCCAGAACTCTTATATAAACATACCATAGCATCTGCTAAATATGCTGAGGAGCCTGCTCCAGATAGAATCACTTGCGTATTCTTATCAATGTTATTTTTTTTAAATGAATCTAATAATTCATCTTTCACTTTTTTCATAACTTCATAAGTATCAAGAAATGCTTGTGGTTGCTGCATTACTTCTCGATAAGTATGAGTATTAATTGTTTTCGTATTCATTAAATTATTTTGTTACTTGAATTAATTTTCCATTTTCTATTTTTAAAGAATAAATCCTTAGAACATTTTTATAATAAATTTTCTCTAGAACAGCTTTAGGCAATGCTAAGCCAATAATTTCGTGCCCTTCGAAGAAGCCACCTTTCTTTACTATCTGAGAAGTTTCAAGAATTCTAAAAGTGTTAGAATATCTTTGAGCTGTTAACTCTGCATCTTCATTACACTCATTAGATATATCTGTTCCAAATATGATTCTATCTTGATATTCTATAATGAAGTCTCTTAGATTATCTCTATTCAGTAAATAATAATATTGATATGTAGCTGCTAAATCCATATTGAGATTAGGATACGTTGAAAGGAGGTATCTCATATAATCAAGCTGTGCATTCTGATTATTTAACCAAGCTCCATGTGCCATTACGAAAGTTAATTTTGGATATTTACTTACCACATTTTCTAGGGCTCTTATTTGTTCCCAAAAGAACACTGGATCTGCACACCATTCACCTCTTGCAGTATAAGGTCCATTAGGATCAGCTATATGGAGAGATGTCATAGGCATTCCTGATTTTTCCATTGCCTTAAACATAGGAACTAATCTTGGGTCATCTATATTTTTTATAAGATGCAGACTATCTGTCATTCTTCTATAATAAGGTCCGAACCAAAATTTACATCCTAGATATCCTTCAGCCTTTTTTTGAGCGATCTCCTCTGCTGTATAAATATGAACGTTATAATCTCCAAATGAACATAGCATTCTATTATTTGATTCACTTTTAACTGAATCGACTGAAGTAATAGGATTTTCCCATTTGTCAAGATTAATCCAATACGCTAGATTAGAATGATACTTTTCTTTTATAATATCACTTACTTTAATATAATTTTTAATAGTAGTATAATTTCCTGCTGCATGAGTATGAGCATCAATAATAGGTATATTAGGATATTGCGAAATATAAATAGAATCTTTAGAAGGTTTAAAATTGAAATCAATTACTGACTTTTTTACTGTCGTTTTAGTAGGAGTCATCGAAATTGTCTCTTGATTCTGTGCATATGTTAAAGTACACATTAAAAAAAGAAATGTAACTAATAGCTTTTTCATTATTTTTTGAAATTTTTTAGATTATTTACTTAACTAACACTTGCAAATATATTTATTTTTATTATAAAATAAAACTTTTATCATTATTTTTTAAAATATTTTATTATTTTTGCATTATAAATAAGGTTTTAAACGTTCCCTTATATTACTTTTTATAACTAAAGGTTTGTTTTTTTACTAATACGTTTCATTTTTAAAGTAATTAGTATTATATTTGTAGAAAATATATTTAAAACTATTCTAATTATGAATGCAAAAGAAAGAAGATTACAAATAATAGATTTATTACGTAAAGGAGATAAAATCACTATACACGACTTATCTGAACAATATAATATATCTGAAGTATCAGTAAGAAAAGATTTAAGCATATTAGAAGACCAAAAGTTACTTATAAGAGTAAAAGGTGGTGCTATTCTAGCTAATCAAAATAATTTTGTCGATGTACCTA
>JBAYDV010000074.1:0-10287 GCA_041668045.1 Bacteroidales bacterium
CAATTATCTATACAGACAAAAAAAATATATACATCTAATCTAAAGATATGGTTTAATTGGGTGAGGTTAAACGTGAAAAATAAGCCTCAGTACGAAATTAGATCTATAGAATATATGAAATTTCAAAATTGGCTAATTGGATTAAAGCATAGTTCAAGTGATGTAAGTAATAAACGAGCAGCAATTTCTTCGCTTAACAACTACATCGAATTGTATTATCAAGAAGACTATCCTATGTTTAGGAATTTTATCAAAAGAGGTATGCCGAAACCTGAAATGAAACATGTTCACGAAAAGATACCTCCAACGAGAGAAGAAATGGATCACTTGTTGGCCGTTTTACTTGAAAGAAAAGAATGGGAAAAAATTGCATATCTTAAATATACATTCGATACAGGATGTAGAAGAGCTGAAAGTGTACAATTACTAAAAGAGGTAATAGACTATAAGCCTATTGTAAAGAAAAAGAAAATCAAAGACGAAAACGGTGATATGCAAGAGTATACCATTAAGTATTATTTTAGTAATGAAACTAGATGTAAAGGTCGAGGAGAGACTGGTAAAGTCAGAAAATTAACCTTTAGTCAAGATACTATGGATGCTATAAAGAAATGGTTAGAAGTAAGGGGAGAGGACGACTGTCCTTATGTATTTACTTCTGTCAGAAAAGGAGAAGTTAAGCAAATCTCACTCAGTGGATTAAATAGGTGGTCGGCAACTACATTCTCAAATATCGTAGGTCGAAGAATCAATCCTCATATATTTAGAGCAGCAAAGGCTACAATTTCAGTTGTTGAAGAAGGCAAGAGCATCGAATCCGTACAGCACCTACTTGGACATGAAAGTTCGGCTACAACAGAAATATATATAGTGAATGATAATGATGATAGTATAGATGAATTATTTATATAATTTAGTTTAAAAAAGGAGACATAAAATGGCAAATGGCAAAGAAGAAGGAACTATTACAATCGAAGATTTAGCTGAAATGTGCGAAAGTGCTGATGTTAAAGACACCGAGGGTGAATTAAAAAACAGAATAATTTCGATAGATAGTGAGATAGATACTGAACTTATGAACCAAGCCACCATACCATTGATGGAAATGGATAGTGATGGGACTAATGAACCCATAACTATTCTCATAAATACTCCGGGCGGAGACGTCTATAATGGTCTTGCATTATGCAAGGTTATACAAAAATTAAAAACACCAACTACAGTAAGAATATTAGGAGCAGCTATGAGCATGGGCGTTTTAATTGCAATGGCAGGACATAATAATCCGAATGTCAAAACTATATGCGATGAATTCTCTGTTGGTTTATTGCATCAAGGGTATCAAGCGTTGTCTGGGTCTTGTTCGAATGTTGGATCCTTATATGAATTCAATATCAGATATGAAAAAAGAGTTGAAAAATATATATTTGAAAATTCAGATATAACGGAACACTATTATGATACTATAAAATATAACGACACATGGCTAGATTCAGATGATATGCTAAAATACGGTATAGTTGATGAAATCATTTAAGGAGTCGGAATGAGTAAACCAAAAAACAAAGTAAGGGTGTCATTCCCAAGTCCTGCTTCTGAGCATGTAACTGGGTCTATGACATTAGTAGAATCATCAAATAGAAAAATATTACTAGATTGTGGGTTGTACCAATGCTCCGATATGAAGGAGCAGTATCAAATCAACAATCGCAAATTTAAATTCAAACCTAAAGATATAGACTATGTATTTATTGGCCATATACACGCAGATCATTCTCTGTTATTACCTAGACTTATTAAAGAGGGGTTTCATGGCCGTATAATAGTACCTATTGGTTTTAGTGTGCTCTTCCCTATAATGGCGGCAGATAGTTTACATATAATGGAAAGAGATTTAAAATATCTTAATAAAAAAAATAAAACAAATATACATGATTTATATTCTGAAGAAGACGTACAAAAGACATTAAGTTTGGTAACTGAATATGATACTTCTGAAAAATTTACTTTGGATGATGAATTGGCCTTTCAATTCTATGATGCGGGCCATATCATAAATTCAGTTCAAATTAAACTATGGATCAAAGAGGGAAACCAAGTAAAAACTATTGGATACACTTCAGATATAGGAAACACAACAATAGACCAATATTATTCAGGTAAATTTGACCCTATTGAAAAAGTTAATTGTCTAATAGGCGAATGTACATATTCTAGACAAATGCGAGATGTTACAAAAAAAGATAGGCAAAACGACCTAAATAAAATGCACGATATTATAACAGAAGTATGTGTTAATACACATCACAGAGTTTTAATTCCGTCTTTTTCTTTAAGTCGAAGTCAAAATATAATAACTCATCTTTATGATATCTTTCACGAAGACCCATCATTTGATATACCTGTTTTAGTAGATTCAAGACTAACTATATCTTTATGTCAGGCCTATTTAAAACTTCTACCTATAAAAGAAAAGGAAGAATTTGAAAAAGTGTTAGAGTGGAAAAATATTAAATTAATTTCCGATTACAAAGATAGTCTAAAATATCAAGACAGTAATTTACCTTGTGTTATTGTTGCAAGCTCAGGTATGATGACAGCAGGACGATCAGTCCAATGGGCTAAAAAGGTAATTCCTAATTCAGGAGACCATATATTATTCGTGGGTTATTCATCAGAGGGTTCTTTAGCCGATGTAATAACAACAAATAAAAAAAAATATGTGACAATAGATAAATATAAGGCCGCAAATAGATGTAAATTTACTCAATTATTGAGTTTTAGTTCTCACGCTGATAAGAAATGTTTAAAGAGATATTATTCTATGATTAATACTGAGAAGGTTTGTCTCGTTCATTCAGAACAAAAATCTAAAATATTATTTGCAGAAGAATTAAGAGAAGCTATATCTAATAATAATAAAACTACGAAAATAGTTGCTGTAAATGGAGCAACTTCAATTTTAGTATAAATATAGAGGAGAGGGATGTATCCTCTCTTGAGCACATCTAGATGTATTCAAGAGAAGATATATCTACTAAGAAAGGAGATATAATTATGGTAAAAGAAGCTGCAATAGCAGAACAATTAATAAATATAATAACAGAAAATATATTAGCATCAGGGATTTCAGAGAGAGAACGAACTCCTGGAAGTATAACTGATATTTTAATTGGTTCTATAAAAACTAAATACATGAATGGAACGTTCTTTATCTATTTTTCCAAAGATGCCGTTCGTCCTTCTGTTTTTTCGACTAGTACAGATATGGGATACCTTCCAATTTTATGGAACGAAGGGGTCGATGTAACAAAAGGTAGTACTAGCAAGTCTTATGGGCTATGGAAAGATGATTCAATTGGAGACGATGAGAGATCAAATAGATATATATATCCAGGGGACTTTTTTACATCTTTCCGTAATCCAGAGACTAGATTTAGTCATCCTGCATATGGTTGGATGGAAAGTAGTTTAGCTGAAATTCAAAACTTGTATCCTTTATATCATATAGTTTTGAATAAAGAAATGGATTTCATTATTTAAATAATAATAAGAAGGAGGAACACATGAGTACAAACAAAAGCTCTGTTTCTGGGTTTGAAGTTAGACTAGGAGAAGCTGAAGTTGTTTTAAATGTAACGATGGGAGCGGTTCCTGGTTCAATAGAAATTGCTAAAGCAATAAATACTTCAATTAAAGGCATATCACCGGGAATGATAAGTGATGTCAAACTTAGAGTAGACATAGATCAGAAATCTTTTGATAAAATTAATTCTAATATTAAAAAGAATACGAATTTTAAAAAAGACGCGGGATTTCAAAAAACAACTAAGGATATAAGTGCTTACTATGGAGCTATAAGCAAAAAAGTAGAACAGCAAAAAAAAGTTATTGCTAAAAATTCAGAAAAAGTACAGCAATCAATATATACCAGTACTACCAATCCGAAGGCAACGCAATTAAGCGAAAAGGCCAATATTGCAACGGCGAAGAGAAATGCAAAAAAAAGAGAGACACAGATAAGAAATTTAAGTACGAAGGCAGTTAAGTATGATAAATTTGATACAACTACGGCTACGCCTACTCAGCTTACCGGGTATACCAACTATATTAAAGAATTAAGTCAGATAGAAAATGCTGTAAATCGAGCTCAAAAAATACAAGACGCCTATACAAAGAAATTCGCTTCCAGAAAATTAAAGAATCAAGGAATTCAAAGGGCGGATTTAGATCAAACGAAAGAATATTATAGTGAAGTGTCTAAACAGGCACTTAAAACACAAAAAGGTGTGTCAGCAGCTAAAGATCAAACAGGTGCATCTATAGATTCTTCTGATATAGCAAAAACAAAAAAAAGAATCTCAGATCTTACTAAGGTAAAGGCCGATATAGACAAGTTGAGTAAAGTAAAATTGACTAATATAGATGATAGCTATACAAAAACAAAAGCCTCTATACAAAAAAAATTAGGTACGATTGGCAACAACGTATCAAACGAAAAAGAGTTATATGCCCAGTATCTTCCTAAGGAGAAAACACCTGTTACTAATGCAAATAAAGTAGCGGTTGCAAAAGCTGAATTGTCAAATCAAGTTCAGACCGAAAAAGAAAACGCTGCAGCTACTAAACAACTCGCTGAAGTTAAATCAAATGTTGTGAAATATCAACAGCTTTTAGAGTCTAATAAAGCAGGACTTACAAAAAGTATAGAAACATCGTCAAAACCTTCTAAATCTGATTTTAAAAATCTTGAAAGAGTTAATACTCAGATGGCAGAAATTAAAAGTAGTACATCTGGTGCAACCTCAAAATTAGCAGACTTCAATTCAAAAATAAAAACATTAACAGGTTCAGGATTTAGCGGTACATCCGAAGAGAGAGTCAAAGATCTTAATAGCCTAAACAAAGAAATGAAAGCCTATAATTCTAAGATTCTATCTAAAACTAAAGTACAAAAAACAACAAGTACAAATCTATCTGGAACTGAAAACTATAACAATAGTGTATATAGTGCCGATATAGAAAAAACAAAAAGTGGACTCGATGCCGTATATAAAAAAGCAAACGTCGAGGCCGAAAAATTAAATTCAGATACACTCCCACCTTCATTTGGTGATAATTTTGAACAAGCGAAGGCAGAATCTATAAAAAATATAGATAAGATCAAAGCCGATGTGTTAAAAGCAAAAGAAGATCTTGAAAAGGTAGGAAGTATTAAAGCAAGTTCTATGACAGATGCTCAAAAGGCGACTGTAACTCAAGCGAATAATGTTTTAAGAGGTACATCTACAGGGTTAGGTGGCAATATAGAAACCTTGCAAGCAAATAATAAAGCAACGGGGTATCTTACAGACACAAATAGTACGATTAGTAGCTTACATTCAGAAATGGATATGTTTGAAAATAATAGAACTACTAATTATAAAAAGAATGCTCAATATTTAGTTGAGTCAGATAAATATAAAAAACAACTCGAAAAGGC
This sequence comes from Bacteroidales bacterium, assembly GCA_041668045.1. Taxonomy (GTDB): domain Bacteria; phylum Bacteroidota; class Bacteroidia; order Bacteroidales; family UBA932; genus JBAYDV01. The sequence continues at coordinate 5,483 of JBAYDV010000074.1, forward strand.
CGAATCATACTATCAAGATAAATTTTCTTCAAAGGTAGTAAACGGTAACGTGTCTCAAATAAATGATACCGATAGCATTAAAGAAATGGCTGCTGCTAATGATTATATGACAAATCTAAGAAAACAATATAATACATTTGTAAAAAATAGTGGTATTGTTGTAAAGAAATCATTTGCAAGTAGAGTAAAGGATATGGTTGGTAAATACGGTTCATGGCAGATTGCCATTGCCGGCATGCGTCAAGCAATAGCATTGATAAAGACAATAGGAAGTAACGTTGTTTTATTAGATAAGGCTATGACAGGACTTAAAAAAGTAACAAATGAATCCGACCAAGGATATGTAAATTTCTTTGAGAATGCAAAAAAACAAGCAGGAGAATTGCAGTCAACAGTATCGGCCGTTATAGATAGTACGGCATCTTTTTCAAAACTTGGATATAATCTTAATGACGCCAGTAAATTGGCCAATAGTGCAATTAAATATTCAAATGTTGGAGACGATGTCGGCGGGGTAAGTAATGCTACAGATAGTATAGTTTCTACCATGAAGGCATATGATTTAGACCCCGATAAATCTGAGAGTATAGTAGATAAATTCAATGAAGTCGGCAATAAATATGCAACTTCATCAGGAGATATTGGTATAGGTTTACAGAAATCTGCTGCAGCACTACATTCAGCAGGAAATGATTTAGATGAATCTATTGCCTTATTTACAACAGGACAAACAGTTGTTCAGGATGCTTCTTCTATGGGTACTGTATTAAAAACACTCTCAATGCGTGTGCGTGGTTCAAAAACAGATATGGAAGAATTAGGATTAGACACAGACAATATGTCTACATCAACCTCTAAGCTACGTAGTGAATTAAAAGGACTAACTGGCGTAGATATAATGGTAGACGATGATACATATAAGAGCACATTTGAAATGGTAGATGAGTTCAGTAAAGTATGGGGAAATCTTTCAGATATCACACAGGCCAACGTTTTAGAGAAATTAGCAGGAAAGAGAAACGCAAATGCTTTAGCGGCATTAATAGAAAATGGAACATTATTAAATGAAGTATTAGACACATCTAAAGATTCATTTGGATCAGCAGAGAAAGAACAACAAGTTTGGGGAAAATCAGTAGAAGGATTAAACTCTAAATTAGAAGGTAGTGTTCAAGGATTTTCAACTTCAGTATTAGACAACAGTGTTATTAAGTTCTTTCTTAATAGTGCAGATAAAATTATTACATTTTTAACAGCTATTACAGATAAAGTAGGAGGTTTATGGTTAGCTTTAGCTCCTATTATGGCATACCAGGCAGTAAAGGGGAATTTCACTTCTTTCTTGACAGACAATGGTATTGTAACTAAAGCCGGAGAGAAACAAAAAGAGAAGGTTAAACTCAAAGCAACGAAGCCTACCGTATTAGATACAATAAAAACTAATGGCGTAAATAAAGACTCACTAAAACAAGGAGTCGGAATTGCTAAAGACGAAATTACAACAAGTGCAAAAAAGGTCGGTAGTACATTAAAAGACTTCGGTAAAGGAATTGGAGCATCATTACTTGCTTCTTTTGCTATAAGTGGTGTAATTGCCGCTGTTGGATTTACTTTAAATACGATAGATAAAAAAATAGGAATAACGTCAAAGACAATTAAAGCACAAAGAGATCAGGTTATTTCTGATTCAGATACGGCAACAAAAACATACGATACAAATATGACTAAAATAAATGGTATGTACTCTCAATTCAAAGAATTATCAAAAGGAATTGGAGAGAATGGCGAAAATATAGGACTAACCAATGCGAATTATGAAAAATATAACTCTCTTGTAAATCAGTTAGTTGATATTAACCCTAGTCTGGTTCAAGGATATACTGATGAAGGACAAGCAATAATAGACAAAAATACGGCATTGAAGGAATCTATAGACCTACAAGAAGAACAAAAGAAAACAGCTCTTGATAAATACACTTCTTTTTCAAGTGGTAAAGAAATTCTAAAAGGTACTAACGTTGATATTGGAGAAGTAGGGAAAAATGTAAATGCTAGTTTCCAAAAAATAGCTAAGTATGGAACTGGTATGGATGATTACTATGACCCATATCCAGACACCGAGTTATACACTCCACAGGCACAAGGAGCTGAGGTTACAAAGAACCATGCCGTGTATGTGAAGAATATTCAAAATGCAGATATAAGTGCCGAAGCTAAAAGTGCGGCAATGGAAGAGTTAAACACAATTCAAACTCTTATGACTGATATTGATAATGCTACTCTCGAGAATCAAAAATGGTTGAGTAGTCGTATGCAGAATCAGGGAATATTGAATGACAAGGGTGAATCTACGGATTTATCTGAATTTGTACCAAAGCAATATATGAGTGCATATTCCGAGGGTTTAAAAATTATAGCACAAGATACTAGCTTATCAGCAGAACAGATGTCTTCAGAAGCTTCAAATTTAGCCAAAGATTTTCAACAAATAACAAAAGCAGGTACAAAATCTGGAAATGAATTCCAAACTATGTTGGATAAATCAAAGGCAGCAAAAGATAAATTTAGCGATTCAGCTAAAAATACAGATGATCTAAATGAATATAATGGTTCTATAGTTTCTTTGGACAAAGAAATGGGAGAATTTATAAAGAATGGTGACTACAGTGATGATGTAAATGCTATGTTTGAAAAAATCAGTGATGGGTGGACTAACTTTGCTGAAAACATGCTATCCTTAAAAACAGTCTTTGATCCACTTGAGGAGAGCATAAACAATGCAGCCACCGCTAAGTCTAGATTTGACACAGTTGTAGAAAACGGAGATTACTATACTGGAACAGAAGGTATGAACGGAATCTACGAAGAATCGACTTCAGATGAAAATAAGGCCGGTAACGGCAGTAAAACATTCTGGGAAGGTGCCAAGGATATTTTAGGTAAAGATCGCTTAGAAGAGCTTAAATACAACAAAACACAAGTAACTAAAGAGCTTACATCGAGAGGTAAAAATACTGGAAGTGGAACTGAAGCTACAAAAGATTTAGTATCTTTGCTTACGGGCAATACTAAGGCTCTAAATGCTATAAAGGGAGTCAAGGTCACAGCCGATACTTTCAATATTCCTACTGACAAAATGGCAGAAGTTGCTGATATCTTAAATGTATCAGACGACTATTTAGCAACCTTAATAAGTTCTGCAAGACAATTCTTAGATTTAGATTTATCAGATAGTATCCAAAATATCATATCAGCAATCCAAAATTCGGATTATGGATATACCAATACTATAACCAATAAAACTAAAGATGGAAAGCCAGATACTAAAAATCCAACTAAAGTAATGACAATAGGTAACTATGATGCTATACAAGCAGAGTCAGGTTTGTCTGGAAAAGAATTCTATGAAGAATCTAAAAAACTTGAGAAAAACAATGTTGATTTACTAAGTGCCGGCGATGATAAAAAAGAAACACAAAAAACTTTTAAAAATGCGGGTTGGTATGATAACAAAAACGGTAAAGTGGATTCGGAGAAGTCTATACAAGGACTTTTAAGTATGAAATTTACAGAAACCGATGCAAAAAAAATTTTCGACAAAGCTTCAAAAGGTAAAGGTAATACTGATTACCTAGAAGATGGTCAGAATTTTTCAGACTATTGGGATAAAATTTCAGCACCTAACTTTGATCTAATTGATGCAAATGTTACACTTACAACTGCAATAGAAGATTTGACAACAGCTGTTACTGGTAATACAACTGCAAAATATCAGAAAGAGTTAGATAATAAATATTCAGACAAAGATTATAAAACTGCAGAAAAAGTAGAATCGGGAGCAGGAAAAGATTCTTTATCTAATAACGTCGAGAATAAAGCTTCTGTAGATAAGACCGTAACTGGTCTAACTTCTGAAAAACAGAAACTAATAGATCTTGGTGTAAAAGACGGAGATCCAGCTTTAGATAGTATAAATGATAAACTTAAGAAATACACTAAGTTATCAGCAGGATACAAAAAAGAAATAGATAAAGTACTAGGGACAGATAAAGTAGAAACATTCAAAAAAAGCTTAGATGGTACTAAGTTTACTAAAAAGCAAAAATCTGATTTAGTAGATACATTTACAAAGATTCAAGATGGTAGTAAAGTTTCAACTAAAAAAGTAAACGCCTTAAAATCAGCTATATCTAAGGTAAAATCTAAGCATCCTGTTATTTCAACAAGTATAACAGCTAAAGCCAGTAGTCTTGGAGCTAAGGCTTTTGAATTTGTTGTGAGTGGAGCAAAGAGTATAGTAAAGAAAATTGGTAATGCAGTTGTTACCTTGACAGGTGGCAGTTCAAGCAAATCCGACTCTGGAACAAAAAACCCTCCAAAAAGTACGACAAAGAGTAGCAGTAAAGCAGGCGGAGGTATATCAAAAGGCGGTATAAGTCTTACAGGAGAAGAAGGCCCTGAAATAGTTTGGTCTAAAAAAGGTGGTTATTCTTATATAGTAGGACAAGATAATCCTGAATTTGTAGATTTAAATCCTGGCGATTCTGTCATTACGGCCCCAAATACTAGAAAAATATTATCTACTCCATTGGGAAAGAAAGTATTTAAATCTCGTGTTGGCGGACAAGGTATGCAAAAATACACTGAAGATGACGATGACAAAGCTAAAGCTAAATCTAAATCTAAATCTAAATCTAAATCTAAGTCAGAAAGTGCTAAAAAAAAATCTGATGACAAAGACGTAAAAGATTTCAAAGCAAAATATGACGCTATAATGACAAAATATCAGTTTTATTATGATTGGC